>JBIKKN010000081.1:0-4756 GCA_044360335.1 Chlamydiia bacterium
ATTATTTACAACAAAACTATATTTTAGCTATTTCAAAATGCGTAAAAAAACTTGTTCGTCATGACCATGTAATAGGTTATGATATAATGAATGAGCCCCATCTTGGCTATATTGGGTGTAAAGATTTACATAAATTTCATGGCTTGTTTAGACTTGGGCCATCGCCACTTCCACTTGATGGGTTTGCCCTTAGTGAAGGGGTGAGTCGAAAAGTAGATTTTTTTGAAAAAAAACTCTTTAATTTAAAAAGTACCCGTAAAGATATCTATGACCCTAATCAAGAAAGTGTTTGGGAAAATAAAGAATGTATATGGAGAAAGCTTGGAGTATGGGGATATGATAAAAATAAAGAACCTGTTCTTCTTAGAAAGAATTATTTTTCTTCTGAAAGGGCCAATGCAGATTTTTACGTTCCATTTATTCAAAAGGTTTGTACTGCAATTTCAGATATTGACAAAGAAAAAATCTGTTTTATTGAACATGCAACAAATCACGATATACCAAAAATCCCAAATGTTTCTTATAAATTAGGGTTTAGCGGCCATTGGTACGATGCTTTTGTAATATCGATGAGACAGGTATGGAACTTTATCTCTGTGGATATGTCCTCCCATAAGGTAAAGCTTAATCTACCTCATTTTATTCATAAAGATTTATCTATGCAAATTTCTAAATTAACAAAAAAAGTATTCAAAAGTTTGGGGAAAATACCTTTTATATTAAGTGAATTTGGTATCCCTTTTGATTTATATAAAAATAAAGCCTATAAAAGTGGTAACTTTATAAAACAAAAAGAGGGGCTAGAGCGATCTTTTAAAGCAGTAGAGAGCTCTTTGGTTTCCTCCATCATTTGGAATTATACAGCTTTTAATTCTAATCAAGAAGGGGACTTATGGAATAATGAAGATTTTTCGATCTTTTCTATGGATCAACACTACAAATTAGAAGATCCATATTCAGGAATAAGGGCAAAAGAAGCAATTGTTAGACCATATCCTATAAAAATACCTGGCACACTTATAAAATACTCTTTTGATAATATGGAGGGTTTTTTTAGCTGTAGTTTTAACCATTTTAAAGAAAATAAAGCCCCACTAGAAATTTTTCTACCTACTATCCATTTTGGAGAAGGTTTTGAAATTGGAATAACATGCGGCCATTATGAGGTAAACTATTTAGATCAAAGAATTTTATTTTATCCAGACAGCACTTTTTCCACTCATCATAAAATAAACATCTACAAAAAAAGATGTAACAAGAAGAAGTTTGGAGAAGGACTTACCTTTTTTACTTAGCCAAAGCCCCTAACGGATCCCATGGAGCAAGCTCGGTAACAGCCCCATTATAGATTTCCATTTGATCTTTTGTTAGATATTTTTTATGTACAGCTATTTCAAACATATATTCATCAAACCATTTATCTGTCATTAAAAAATACCCTTTATCCCCACCTTTATCACCCCAGCTATTTTCAATTCGCCACTTGTTTGGCTTGCCATTTACAATATTTACAGCGGTACAAAGCATAGCATGGGTCATTTGACTTTCACCATAATTCATCCTTTCGGCTTTATCTAGATCAAAAGTTGTATTATAAATTGTTTGATAATCGTAAAGCTCTGTATCCATAACTCCAATGTCTCTATGGAAGTATTTTCCAACATCACAACCATGCCAAACAGGTGTGTTATCCTTTATTGAAGCAATAGCTGCTTTTTTCATAACATCAATTTCCACATTTAAATAAAGAACAATTCCACCTTCTATAACATTACCAAGGTATTTTACAGTGTAAGTTTTATTAAATGGGGTAGACTTTCTTGGACTATGAACAAGACATACCATATCATCTAGTGGGAAGTTAACATGTTTAGAAAAAAATGTTTTTGGCGTTAGATTTCTATATGCATGATATTTTTTATTTTTATCTATATATTCCCAATCAAAACTTTTTGGAGGAATACCAAAATTTGTTGCCATGATTCGATATACTTCTTTCATCATTTGCGCTTTAGTTTCTCTAATTTTTTTAGATGTTGCTTTTTTATCTTTTAAGCTTCGTAATTTATAAGCAGATTGTCTTAAAAATAAAGTAAGAGAATAGTTAACTGAAGATGAGTTTAAAGATGCTTTACTATCTGGATAAACAGATTTAGGAACAAGCCCATATTTTTTTATCACATTGCAAAACATATTCCATTGACCACCATCACCAATTGGTGCAGTCAATAAATGGGAAATAATACGACCATCTACATCTTCATCCATTGTTTTTAAGATGTTTTCTAAAAAATAGTTACATCTTTCTAGTTTATCATAAAAAAACAAATAACTTTGCGAAAATTCAAATTCTTCTAACTTATATTCCCTGCAAAAGGGGATTCGAATTAGATTTAAACCAGCAAAAAGCCAGCATCTACCACTTTTTTCCTGATTTGTAGCTTTTAACTCTGGAGTTACTTTATCTGAATATGTATGGCAAATGGATGCATAGCTTTCCCAATTCATTGCAACAAGGGCAGCCTCAGTTCTTGTTAAAGCATTTTTTGCAATGCAAAAGGAGGGCTCTTTTACTAAATTTTCTCCCATTTCTATTAATTCTTTTTCTAAAATTTCCCCTTCGATCATTTTTTTCTCCTTTAATTTAAAGTCATCTTAGCAACTTTTATTAAAAGATTAAAGTTCTTTTTGACCTTTTTTTTAAAACGGTTGCAATTATATTTGTTTCGGAATAAAGTTAGATAAATTAAAAAAAGTAACATAAAGGTTGTTATGAGAAGTAGTATACAAATAGGGAGCAAAGCTCCTAGTTTTTCTCTTATTGGTGCAGACGGTATGATTCACACACTAATTGATTATAGAGGTTTTAAAGGGATTTGTTTTTTTTTCTTTTCCCTTAAATGTGAATCTTCTAAAAAAATATTTGAAGATGTGATCAAGTTAAAAGAAAATTACAAAAATAAATCTATTGCATTTGTAGGAATTTGTATTAAAGATCCCTACATTTCATTTAGTGATTCTTTAAAAGGATTAAGTGAGTTAAACTTGGGGGTTGATCTTCTACTTGAAGCAACTGGCAACTTAGTAGATAAATTTGGAGTTGAGGTAACTCCTCACTTTTACATTTTTAATCAAAGTAATCTTCTTATCTATAAGGGCCTTGTTAGGGATAGTAAAATAAACTACATTTCCCTGGCTTTAGATCAGTTAGTTGGTGGTATGGTTATTACTAATCCGGAAACTGAAGCTTTGGGCTCATCTATTTTTGAGTTTTCCTCTTCTTTTTAGAAAAAAATTTAATTTCCTTCTTTTTTTCCAAACTTTCGTAACCAAATCACCTTAACTGATTTATATAAATCAAACGTCTGATAATTTACATTATGTATATTTTAATTTCGGAAGACCATTACTTGCTCTATATTCTTCATCCCATAAAGCTCTTAGTGGTAATTTTAACATATTTAAAATAATTCCTGGTTCAACTGGTTGCTCACCGAGCGCTGTTAACCCATCAATTCTAATTTCTGAAGTTAAAGGCTCATGCAACGGTAAAATAGAAACATGTGTAGGTCCAAACATTAGTTGTGTGGTGCTTGTTCGTGGATAACTACTTATAAGTAGTAGTGTATTCTCTTTCTTTGCATGCCAATTCGCTCCTGTTGCATAGTTATCTAAAGGAACCAGTAGTTTTTGTTTTAATGTTTCTCTTAGAAACCTTTCTTTTGGTATTGTGGCATTATCTGGAAAAAGGCTTGCTATATTAAAAAATAATCTATCTTGAGCTATTTGGGCTGTTTTTGCCTCTTGTTCCATTCTCATTGCTTTTTCCGCTTTTTCCTGATCAATTTCAGCTTGTATCTCTCTTATTTGTTGACGATCTAAGTTAAAACTTATTTTAAATGACATAGTTAATTTCTCCTTAATTTTTATAATTTTATTTTAATTGCAAATTAATTATAACATAATTATGAATTAATTCTACTATTATTTATTAAAACCTATTGAAGAAAAAGGATTTCTCGGTAAAGATTTCTTCTTAACACCTTCTGCTTTAACTCTTTAAGTCCTGATACAGGTGTTTTAGAATTTTCTATTTTATTTAATAACTCACCTTACGCAAAAATAAGAAGATTTCGGCAGGGCCAAAACCTCGGGGTTAAACCATTATAAAATAGCAATATCAAATAGATATGGCTATTTTATAATGGTTTAACCCCGAGAGTTTTCGCTACAGCCCAAATATTTTTATTTTTGCGTAAGGTAAGTTAATAACTCTAAAATTATTTCAGCGTTTTCTAATAAATTCATAGAGCTAAATTATAAATTTATTACTCTTTTAAAGGAATCGCCTTACCAAATTTTAAGGAGAATTTTTTCGGTCCAATTCTTTTTTGTTTATCCATTACTATAGTTACTTTTAAGATATGGGAATCTGTTATAATTAAGTATCCATCTGATATTTTTGTTATTTCATTTATAGAGGAGGACTGAGGAAGAAAATCACTTAATGCTGGGTAGGTTAAAATTGCTTCAATCTCTCTTAAACTTTGTGGAAGTGGAGCAAGAGCTGCAAATGTAAAAAAAGGGGTTATCAGTAGTAGCAATATTTTTTTCATTATTTCCTTTTAGTATCTATATACATTTCAATAATAGATTTATTCTTTTATTTCTATAAAAAGAACTTGGAAAAAAACTTATTTATAGTTACGGTGCAATTTAATCTAGGATTAAATAAATGCGTTATAAAGAGTGTTCT
>JBIKKN010000164.1:0-2853 GCA_044360335.1 Chlamydiia bacterium
CCTGTAATATATGAGGCCTCATCACTTGCTAAAAATAATACTGCAGCTGCAATTTCTTTTGCATCAGCAAATCTTTGCATGGGAACTAATTCTTCTACTTTTTTTTTGTTTTCTTCATTTAAAAAATCTAACATCTCTGTTTGTGTATATCCTGGAGCTACACAATTAACTGTTAGCCCTCTTTTTGCAAATTCTTTAGCAAGCACTTTTGTAAAGCTAACTATCGCCCCTTTGCTCGCCCCATAATGAGCTTGTCCAGGATTACCTCCAACTACTCCCCCTGCAACAGAAGAGATATTTACTATACGGCCATTTTTATTCTTTATTAAGTTTCTTGCAAAAGCATGGGTCATATTATATACAGATTTTAAATTTGCCCCTATCGTTTCATCCCAGCTATCTTCCGTTATCCTTAAAAATAAAGAATTTTTTGAAATTCCTGCATTATTTACAAGTATATCAATGTTCCCCCATTTTTCTAAAAGCTGCTCAGACCAAAGTTTTACTTTTTTATTATCACTTACATCTAAAGAGTGAAAAAAAACATCACCACTTAATTGTTTTAAAGCGTTTTCTCCATTTTCTAAAGATCTACCAAGTATTACAACTTTTGCCCCCTCCTCTAAAAAATTTTTAGCAATAGCAAGCCCTATACCTTTTGTTCCGCCAGAAATAACTACTTTTTTTCCTTCAAATCTTTTCATAAAGCCCTTCTAAGTCTTCTACAGTTTCAATATTAATACAAGTATTTGCAATCGAAATTTTCTTAGTCATAGAAGTTAATTGACAAGGACCTATTTCAATGTAATCAACATCTAATTTTTCTATTTCTAACATACAGTCAAGCCACCTTGTTTTAGAAGTCATTTGCTTGATAAGGTTTTCTTTTATTTCTTGAGCGCTTAAAGCAATTTTTGCCGAAACATTCATAACTAATTTTATATCCGATTCATAAATATTACAGTTTTCTATGTAAGGGATAAGTTTTTGTTTGGCACTATCCATATAAGAGGAGTGAAAAGCACCAGAAACTTTTATCGGTATCACTTTTTTTGCCCCTTTTTTCTTTAAATCAGTTATTGCAAAAGCAATCTCTTGATGGCTCCCTGCAATAACTATTTGTCCTGGGTAATTTACATTAGCAACTTGATAATTTTTAGAAATTTCTCCCTCTTCTAAGCCAATTACTGCGGCCATGCTTCCTGGATATTTTATAGAAGCTTCATCCATAAAAAGGGCTCTTTTACTAACTACAAACAAAAGATCTTCAAAACTTGCCTTTTTTGCAGCAATAAGGGCAGAATACTCGCCAAGACTTAAACCTGCACACACAGCTAGAGAAATTTCGGGCATTTGCTTACGGATAACTTCTAAAATAGCATTAGATGTTACAAACAAAGCAATCTGACAAAATTTTGTTTGATTCAAATAATCTTCATTAGAAGTAAAAATTTTTGATGTAATATGCATGGATAAAAGCTCTTCAGCTTTTTCAAAGACTTCTCTTGCTTGAGAAAAAGCATCAAAAAAAGATTTTCCCATAAATGGCTTTTGACTTCCTTGACCTGGGAAAATAAAGGCTTTTTTCTTCATATATACTCGTATTTTAATTTTTAAGAAATCAAAGCTATTACAATTAATATATACATTATACTATGTTTGAAGCTAAAATTTCACGATTTTTTTATCTTTGGTTGAAGATTATCTAAAAACCGTCTAATCTTGCTGATATTTTTTTTAAAAAAAGGTTTCCTATGAAATACCCTAAAGCCCTTTGCTCGTTAATTTCTAATCTACAAAAATTCCCAGGTGTTGGAAAAAAAACAGCAGAAAGGTACGCTTTTGATCTACTTTCTTGGTCTTTACAAGATGTTAGTGCATTTGCTCAAAATCTAACCTTGCTTAAAAATAAATTAACAAATTGCAACACTTGCAATGCATTACTAGATATAGAAGAGAGTAAAAGTTGTAAATACTGCGATCTTTCAAAAAGACAGAGCAATTGCTTGTGTATCTTATCTTCTCAAAAAGATCTATTTGCGATAGAAACAACACACATGCACCTTGGTTTATACCATATTTTAGATGGTCTTTTATCCCCTTTAAATAATTTTTCTCCAAAGAATTTAGCAGTAGATAAAATCAAAAAAAGGATTTTGGATTTAAAAATAACAGAAGTTATTTTAGCCCTTGATTCTACAATAGAGGGCGATGCAACATCTTTATTTTTAAGAAAAGAGTTATCTTTACCTGGATTAAAAATATCTAAACTTGCTCTTGGGATACCAATTGGTAGCTCTTTAGATTTTATTGATGAAGGTACATTATCCAAAGCTCTCTCAGAAAGAACTTTATTTTAATAGTAATTTCTCCTATAATTTGAAGTAAAAAAATTTATTAAGGTCACTAATGAAAAATATATTTCTAGTTTTATCTGTCTTTTTTTCCTCCTTTTTAGCTTCAGATCCTCTTAAGCATGATTCTTATGAGAATATGAGAGTAGAGGAGATTACAGTAGATATTAAAAATCTAGCCCCTAGCCAAAAAAATTCTTCCACAGATATTTTAACAGAAATTGATCTTAAAGTTGGAGATCGCTTTAGCCAACCTGAGTTTGATAAAATTTTAAAAAAGCTTTCTAATAAATATCAAACAGTTGAGCCTATAATTACAAGAAAAGATGGTAATCTTGTTATTCATTTTAACATCACTTTAAGACCAACAATTGTAAAATTTCATGTAGAAGGAACTAAATATAGTGAGAAAAAAATCCTTGCTAAAGGTTCTTTAAAAGCCCCAATGGAATATAGCAGACAAGAATTTTATCAATCTATTACAGATATTCGTGATTTT
>JBIKKN010000099.1:0-4181 GCA_044360335.1 Chlamydiia bacterium
GTTCTTGATGCATTGCAAATATCTGTTACAAACTCTTCTGCATTTGTTAACCTCCATAAAATCCATGTGTTTAAGGTGCCAAATAAGCAATTATCTTTATTTTCTATTTTTGCATTTTTTAAGATCCATCTAATTTTAGTGGCAGATCCATAGCAAGAAAGGGGAAGGGCAGTTTTTTCTTTGATAAACTCACTTTTTTCTTTGTTATCTTCGCAAAATTTTTGGTTCCTTCTATCCCCACAAATTATTGCATTCCAAACAGGTTTCCTTGTGATTTTATCCCAAACAATAGTAGTGTCTAAAGAATTAGAGATCCCCATACACAAAATTTGCTCTTTAGAAGTGTCTGTAGATAAAATAACCTTTTCAATCACCTTTAAAACATTTTGAAAAATTTCCTCAGGATCCATTTCTATCTGACCATGATATGGATAAATAGGGGAGAGGCTCATTTTTTCAATGCCTGTAAGTTTTCCTTTTTCATTTATAAGGATTGCTCGAACATTAGATGTTCCAATATCAATAGAAAGTATTTGTTTCATAAAACATCCTAAAAGTTATTTTTAGGCTCTTCAGGAATGATATAAGTGCCTATAAGATATAAAATAATAGGGGTAAAAGCTGTAATAAAAGTGATTACAACAAAAGCTAAGCGCAAAATATTAGAATCAATATTAAAATACTTACCCAATCCTCCGCATATTCCACAAACTCTACGATCTGTGGTGCTTCTAAAGAGTTTTTTGTAATTAGCTATTACATAAGCTTTTGGTCCAAGAGGGATAATTGCCCAACATAATATATAGACTAAAATAAAAAATCCTGCAGAAACCAAGGATAAAAATGCCCAAATTAATCGAATAATAGATGCATCTAGCTGGAAATATTGAGCGAGCCCACCACATACTCCACCTATTTTTTTGTCAAAACGCTCTCTGTATATCCTTCTCATAATATAGAGTGTATCTATAAAGCTCCTATTGGTCAAATAAAACTAAATATTAGGACATTTTAGATGTTATTTTTCTAAAATGCTTGGGAATAGGGGAGATAAAACTTAATTTTTTCCCTGTTACTGGATGGGTGAAAGATAGTTTTTGTGCATGAAGAAGTAAAGGGCTCCCTTTTTTATCATCCCCATAGCGACTATCCCCAATAAGAGGGTGACCTTCATGCGCAGCTTGCACTCTTATTTGATTTTTTTTACCAGTTTCTAATTTACAAGAAATAAGGGAAAAGCTCCCCCTTATAATTTTTTTTACTTCAAAATGGGTGATTGCCTCTTGCCCTCTGCTGTCCATTTTCATACGCAGATCCTCCCCTTCAAGTAAGAAAGATCTCCAAGTGCCCATCTTTTCTTTAAAAACACCGTAAGTTATTGCTAGATAAGATCTTTCTACTAATCTTTCTTCAAATTGATGCCAAAAGCTCTCTTTTGCCTCTCTAGTGCGGGCAAAAACCATTACCCCTGTTGTTTCTCTATCTAATCTTTGCACAGGAAAAGTAAGACCATAGGTTCTTTTTAAAGAGGAATGAACGCTTGTGCCTGGATTTTTATCAGAATCAACAGATAAAAGAAAAGCAGGCTTTTCTACAACAAGAACATCTTTATCTTCATAATATACAGTAAGATTTCCGGCAAAACTTGGCTTTTTAAGGATTGAGAGCTTGTCTCCTTTGAGCAAAGGGCTATCTTTTTCCGCTAAAAAATTATTTTTCATCACTCTATTTTGTGCATAAAACTTTTTTAACTTTGTGCTAGATAGGTCTGGGTAAGCCTTTAAAAGAGCCTCTGTAAGGGTTGTATCTTCTGAAGATATTAATTCTAATTGGATCATAATGAAACTATTATAGGGGTTATTTGCATTTTAAGTCTATATCCCTTGACAAAGAGTAAATATATACATAGTTTTATCAATATGGGAAGATTTATACGTATACTTTCAAATTTTGCTTATAGTATTGGCTGTATGTGTTTATATGGGATATCTCTTTGGATTATAGGAGCTGCTATTATAGGAATTATAAAATCTGCCTCTTCCCCTAATTTTACGATATATAATCTTTTAGATGAGGTGGCGCTATTAATCTTTTCAGTAGCTGTTATTGATGTTTCTAAGTATTTAATGATCGAAGAGGTCTTAAAAGATGATAACAGATCGCCAAAAGAGGCAAGGCGTGCTTTTACAAAATTTGTAGTAATTATTGTTACAGCCCTTTCTCTAGAGGGTCTTGTAATTACGATCGAAATAGTAAAAACAGATATTACAAAACTTATCTACCCTATTTTGATTTTTATTACGGCAACCATTTTAATAGTGGGTCTTGGAATCTATCAAAAGCTCAATGCCAGCTCAGAAAAATAAAACTTATTCAAGATTCAATGGATCCTTGATTTAATTAAAAAAAATATTTACTATTTATTGTTTAAATTTTTTAATTTTATAAAAAATAGCAAAGACATAAATCTCGCTTTATCTTGGAATTTGAATAACTTTACCATTTCCATCAGTAAGAACTCTCACCCCAAATGCTTTAAGATTTTTGAATCCAGCAGCTGCAACTTGTTGCTCAAAAGTTTGTTCACCCCGAGTATCTGAGGGAAAAGCAGAGCGGTCTTTACAAGAAGATGAAAATTTCCAACCAGTTTTTTTCATAGTTAAGTTTAAAACATCCGGCATATTTCTAAAAGATTCCGGAGCATAAAGAAATGCTTTGCCATTTAGCTTTATAGCATCCAATATAAAATCTTTGTTAATACAATCTAAAGGAACATGTTTAAGCATACTTTCGTCTTTAGAAATAGCTAAAAGCGCTAAGCTGTGATCACCTCTAATCTTTTTACCAGCAAACTTGAACGCGCTGCCATTTTGTTCAATGGCAGCCTTTACCACATCTTTATCATCCCTAAGATTTTTACTGACATATTCAAGCGCAAGGCCAGAGTTATTAACAGCCTCAAGCGCCACAGCTATATCATTCCTAAGATCATTATTGACATGCTTAAGCGTAAGCCCATTTTTTCTGAGACAAGCAAGTATAAAATTTTTGTCGGTAGTAAGATTAGTGTTAGCATATTGAAAGTTATGATAATTTTTTTCAAACGAAGCAATTACTACATTTTGATCACCTCTAAGTTCATCGCTAGCATACTCAAGCTCAGAGCCGCATTTTTCAATAGCAGCAAGCACCACTTGTTTGTCAGCTCTAAGTTCCCAGTAAACATTTTCAAAACGAAAAAAAAAAGTCCGTATCTATAGCATGAAGGATAAATTGTTTATCGTTATATTTTTTGTTTAAAAAATCATAAATAACGAAAACTATATTTCCAATCATAGGAATTAAAAGAATTATACAACGTATGGCAGACTTATTATGTAAATGGGTGTAGTAGCGACTGCTCTTTCTAATTGCAGGTTCGATAAGTTTCATAACAATAAACTTTTGGGCTAAATCCACAAAGTTAGTTGCAGTACTAACAAATGGCACATAATCACAGAAAGTATCTGTTATTTTAAGGAAATTATCAGTACTTTTAATCATTTTTACTTATTAAGGAAGAATTAAGAAAGATTTTATGTTGTTTTAAAATTTTTGTCAAAGTAATTTGTTGTTTGAATACGCTCTGTAAATACCCTTGGGGTTATTACAATAGGAGTATTAGGGATCGTAAAATCTGCCTCTAATTTTACTATATATAATATTCCTGATGAACTAGCTGTTATCGATGTTTCTAATTATCTGATAATTGAAGAGTTTTCCTTATTGCAGATGCAGTCTATTTAGTTTAAAGAATGGGCAAAGGCTTGCAATCGTTAGCACTTTTGTTCTAGTAAGGCAAATCCACAAAGAAAAATTCTAATTATAGCAAAGCTTTTGAAATCTATCCTAAAAATATAGCTAAAATTAAAGGATTTGTGTAAAATGTTTTTCATGAACAATAAAGAATCTAATTTTTTTGATTTTTATACTAGCTGCAAGTGTTCAGCTATTTTTTCTTTTGTTTCTTTTGTCTTAGTGCGCTAAGAGCGCACTATGTTATATTTTTTCCACATATTTTTTCAAAAAATCAATAATTATACAAAACAGGAGTGACATTATGTCAGAGCCAATAAATTCTTCAAAAGGGGAAGGTAGAGAATACTTTTCTCAAGAAGCAGCAAGTAAAAACATGCCAAGTT
>JBIKKN010000083.1:0-4653 GCA_044360335.1 Chlamydiia bacterium
GCCGAAAAAGCAGCTTAATATCGATAAATTGGAGGCTTTAGGATTTACACCAAAAACTTCATTAAGGGATGGAATCAAAAAAACAGTTGCCTGGTATAAAGAAAATAAATAAATCTATTACCTTATAAAGGGGACTAAAGCTGTTATTTTAGTATTTTCCTCATCTGTAGCAAAAGAAACATTTCTTTCTATTAAAATAGATTCAATTTTTTGAGCTCTACTTGCAAGGCTAGGATGAGATATATCTATTAGATTTTCTCCTGTAGAGGAAACAAGAATTGTACCTAGAGGAATAATTTCTTTAGCATTTAAATTAGACTTCTGAACAGCTTTGAAGAATCTTCTTCCCCCTAATAACTCTTTTTCTCAACTATGCTCAATTGCAAAATTATCAGCATCTATTTCTTGCCATTGAGATACTATTATGCCAGATAAAGTAGTAGAAAAAAGTTGATATAAAATAAATTGTGGCGGAGAACTATAAATATGAGAAAACATAAACATGGTTGTAAAACTATATATTACTTGAGCTAAATTTCTGGTAAATATATCGTTATTTTTTATGTGACATATCTCATGCTTCATTAAGAAAGAGCATGCATCTTTATCTGTTTCACAAAAGCCAGCTGTTACAAAAATTGCTCCATCTGCTGATGTAAAATAATTTGTACCTTTTGCTTCAAATCCAGTATTTGGGTCCTCATAAACTATTAAGTCTTTTCTAATGTGTTGGCTATCTAAAAATCCTTGCATTCTTTGTTGGATATTAAATCCAGGTAAACTTTCTATAAGAGAGCGGTGGTCTGGGTCAAATCTTGAAACTATTGTTTCTGGATCCTCTGATCTTACCAAAGGAAAATTATATGTGGCTTGTTGATAAGTCATAAAGCCCCCTACTAATAGGCCAGGCAATAATACTCCATATTTATTCATAATAGAAACTCCTTAATTAAGAGTTTAATAAATAAAAGCAATTATAGCAATATTAAAATTAAATTAAATAATTATTATGCAATAAATATGAAGATTCATTCGAATCTTCATATAAATGATGTATACTGACTTATTTTAAGGCTCTGTAAAGGCTTATTGTGCTACTTTAAGTGAAGGTCGGAAGAGGAGGGATTCGAACCCCCGGCCCCTTTCAGGGCTTCTGTTTTCAAGACAGACGCGATCGGCCACTCTGCCACTCTTCCGTATAAAAAATAATGAATCATTATATATAAATGCTCACTACTTTGCAAGTTTATTTAATACTATTTTTGAGGCTATGGGAATTGCTTCAAAAAGCGTAAATCATTTTCCATAAAAAGGCGTATATCCCCAATTTGATGCATAAGAAGGTAAAGCCTTTCAATTCCCCCTCCCCAAGCATAGCCTGAATAAACTTCAGGATCAACTCCACCCTGCTTAAGAATTTCGGGGTGAATCATACCTGCGCCACAAACTTCTAACCAACCAGAATGTTTACACAATTTACACCCTTTTCCTTCACAAAGAAGACAGGAAATATCAACTTCCATTCCAGGTTCCACAAAAGGAAAATAACTAGGGCGCATACGAAGCTCAATTTCCTTACCAAAAAGACGCTTATAAAATTCCTTTTGTGTGCTCATAAGATCTGCAAAAGTTACATCCTTATCAATATACATAACATCTACTTGATGAAATAAGACATGAGATCTAGAGGAAATTGTTTCATTACGAAAACACTTACCAGGACATGCCATTCTAATTGGAGGCTTATACATTTCTAAAACATGCTGCTGAAAACTTGTTGTATGAGATCTAAGTAAAGTTTTTTCATCTAAGTAGTAGGTGTCTTGCATATCTCTAGCAGGATGATCATCTGGATAATTTAATCCACCATAATTGTAATAGTCACTTTCCATTTCTGGAGCCATAAACACAGAAAAACCCATGCCAATAAGCACATCTAATACTTTATCTACCATTTGGGAAATCGGATGAATAGCCCCTTTGAAATTTTTTCTCCCTGGCAAAGAGATATCCACTTTTTCTAAAGCTAAATTTTCTTTAAGCTCCTTCTCTTTTAAATAATCAGACTGCTCTTGCAATTTTTCTGCAAAACTTTGCTTTAAGTCATTGATTAACTTTCCAAATAATGGTCTTTCATCTGGGGAACAATCTTTTAAAGACTTCATTAAATCTTGTACAGGGCCATTTTTACCAAGATATTTAATTTTCAAATTATCAATATCTTTAACTGATAAATTTTTTTTTATCTCTATTTGGAATGACTCTTTAAGCTCTAATATTTTATTATCCACAAAACGTTCCCTTTAACGTAAATAGGAAAAAGAAGACTATCCTTTTTCCTATTTCTAAATTAAGCAAGTGCTTTTTTTGCCGCAATTACAACAGCTTCAAAAGCCTTTTCGTCTTCTACTGCAAGTTTTGCTAAAATTTTTCTATCAATAGCAATATTTGCTTTTTCCATACCACTTATAAGTTTACTATAAGAAATACCATAACATCTGCTTGCTGCATTGATTCTTTGAATCCATAGGGTTCTAAAATCTCTTTTTTTCTCTTTTCTGCCATCAAATGCATTTGCCCAAGCTTTCATCAATACGTTTTTTGTATTACGAATGTGGTTTTTTCTTTTGCCATAAAAACCTTTTGCTAACTTAAACAAACGATTTTTTCTTCTTTTTCTAGCAACGCTATTTGTTACTCTTACCATTTAAATATTCCTCTCTCTATTATAATCCGCATATCATTCGCTTAAACTTTTTCAAAAAGCTTGCAGCAACAAGCACAGGCCCTTCTAATTTTCTTTTTCTCTTAGAAGACTTTTTTGTCAATATGTGGGATCTTCCTTGTTGACTTCTAAGAAGCTTACCACTACCTGTAAGTTTAAATCTCTTTTTTAATGATTTATTTGTTTTAGCTTTTGGCACTATTTTCTCCTCTTTCCTATATCCACTTCTTTTTTATTTAGTATCAGTTTTTTTACATTTAAACTTACATGCTGTTTTCTTCAAAAATCTTAAAGATTTGCATACTAAACAATATTTACTTGTAAAAACATTCCACATCTGCTTCAAAGAAGTTTTAGACTTTTTATTCTTCATTTTGCTCTACCTTTTCAGCCTCTGCTTCTTTTACTTTATTCTTTTTTTCTTTAAGCGCAGGAGCAAAAAGCATAGTAAGCATTTTTCCCATCATTTTTGATCCGCCGTCAGCTACTGCTACTTCTTCTAGCCCTTTAGCAATTTCATCCATAATTTTTTTGCCATTTTCAATAAAAACAATTTCTCTACCTCTAAAAACGCAAGTAAATTTAACTTTATGCCCTTTTTCTAAAAATTCTTTTGCTTTTTTAATTTTTACTTCTAAATCATGGGTGTCAATATTTGGCTTGAATTTCACTTCTTTAACTTTTGCTTGAATAGACCCTTTTTTTTGATCTTTCTTACTTTTAGTTTGTTGATAGCAAAATTTCCCGTAATCAATAATTTTACAAACTGGGGGATCTGCCATAGGAGAAATCTCTACAAGGTCTAAACCTAGATCTTCTGCTTTGCGCACTGCTTCAGATGTTAAATACACACCCATCTGCTTGCCTTGCTCAGAAATAACCCTCACACGAATTGCCTTAATATCACGATTTATTTTCAAATTGCATGCATCCCATATTTTTAAGTTTCAAATGAAAGGAGTATACCTATATTGCACTTTTTATTCTACAAGTTTATTTGAAGTTATTTTCTAAAGAAATAGCAAAAAGACAAAGTATATTCACTTGCCCATATAAATATTTTTCTTCTTTAAAAATTTTTACAATTTCCCAGGTAATTCCCCTATAATCTATTGTTACAAAATCACCTTTTTCATCAATTTTAATTTCTATTTCTATTTTTTTAAAAAATTGTATCAATTTTTCAATTAAATATTTTTTTGAAAAATCATATAAATTGATTGACCTAATATTTTGCGTACTTTTTAGCCCATAGCAAATTCCTTGATAACAACCCTCCTCTTCTGCATATCTTGTAAAACTATCTATTTTAACTAATTTTTGAAATACTTCTGGTTGTTCTTCAAAATAAACTAAATCCCCAAAAGTAGAAGTTATAGAGCTTATTTGCTCCTGAATAAGCTTTTCTCCTTTTTGAGAAAAGGAAATAATACCATCTTCTATCCAAAAAAGGTTTTCCCTTTTTCCAATTTCTCTATGATCCATTTTATTTAGAGAATTTGTAAGTTTAAGGTAGTTTTGCAAATCATTACCCGAATGAAAAATAAATCCATCCATAGTATAATGGTGAACTTTTTTCCCCATCCACTTTTTTTCTCCATGATCTTGCATCTCAAGGTGGATTTGCTTTATGGAGGATAAATCTTGATCTATTAGTCCAAAAAGGGGGGCATTATACAAATCCATACAGAGCATAGTTGTAAACATTTCTTCTCTGTTTACAAGATCTGTTAAAAAAATTTGTTTATAGTGCTTGAGTAAATCACATGCATTTTTTGAAACCATCTCCCTAATATCGCCCTTTTGATTTCTCGATATTTTTTCAAAAAAACGCCCTCTTACCATAGAAAACTCCTCTGATGATAAAGTTCTAGAAAAGGAAAAATCTATAGAAAATCTATCAGGAAAAACTTTTAAATCTAAAAGTT
>JBIKKN010000084.1:0-4608 GCA_044360335.1 Chlamydiia bacterium
AATATATCTTTTGCTTGTAAGGATAATAAGCCATTTTTATATTGTTTGATAAGTTCAAGAGCCCTAGTTTTGTCAATATTTTCATTATACAATTCTTTTATCTTTTTAATTATTTTATTTTTATTATTATTATGTTTTGAGTATTTACAAAATAAACGATGCAGTAGCTCATATTTTTTTATTTTATAACCTGTTAAATCAAGTCTTCCAAGGAAATCAGCTTGTTCTCCATTGCCCCCAAAGACTACAACAAGGGTACTGTTTAAAGTACTATCTTTTTCTCTATTCCATGAACCTCTTAAAATAGTTCCATCAGAAAGGGTAATCTGAGCATTTTGATATCTAGTACTAAAATTACTTCTTCCGAAATAACCCCCCGAAGGGATTAGGAGGGATCTAGTTAAGAGCATCCCTATATCGAATATAACTGTTAATACAGAAAGGGTAATGGATGTAGATAAGGCAATTGGAAAGGATACTGGCAGGGAAAATAAAGATATAATGATACCTGTTACTAAAAGAGTAATGTAAATTTCAGGTTTTGTAAAATTAGATTTAAAAAAATACTTTACAGAAAGATCAGCTCCTGGTTGTGTTTCTCTAAATTCAATTTCTGCTTTTTCTGGATTAAAATTTAACATATATATCTATTATTAATAAATATATTATAAATTTATTATGAATTGAAAACAAGAGGATTAAAAAGCTATTTTCATGCTAATTTTATTTTGAAATGCGATAGAGAGGGAAACTTGTATTCCATTTTCTTCTAGGTAATCATTAACTGTTTTTAGGGCAACATCAGGATCGTTGCATTCTGAAGATAGGTGAGCTAGGTAGATATGTTTAACTCCGCTATGGTAAATTTTTTTGATAAGTTCAGCGCACGCTTTATTGGATAGGTGACCTTGTCTTCCAAGTACTCTTTTTTTATAGATAAGGGGGCGACAAGATGCATGAACCATTGCCTCTTCATGATTGGCTTCAATATAAAGGTAGTTGCAATCTTTTAGGTGATGGACCACAAGGTTAGAGGCAAATCCAAGGTCAGTACAAATGCCAACTTTTATACCGTCAAAAGTTAGGGCAAAGGCAACAGGATCTAAGGTGTCGTGTTGGATGCTAAAAGGGTGGATTACAATATCTTTAAAAGTAAAAGGTTCACCAGTTGCAAAAATTTGAAAGTTAGGTCTTGTGTCAATTTCTGTGCAAATAGCTTTTGCTGTATCTCCATTACAAAGAATAGGAATTTGTGTATGTTTTGCAATTTGCTCAAGCCCTTTTATGTGGTCACTATGTTCGTGAGAAATAACAATTGCATCGATATCATCGATAGTTAAATCAATTTCAGCAAGTTTTTCGAGGATTTTTTTATAACTTAAGCCTACATCAAAAAGAAGCTTAGTATTTTTCGATCCAACAAAAACAAGGTTGCCTTCAGATCCTGAAGATAGCGGGCACATTCCGATCATAAGGTAATAGATCCATTTATTTGTGCTCATTAAAGCAAAAAAAACAGATCCTGTCAAGTAAAGGGAAGGTAGGTTAGGTAATTGATATAAATAGTTTGTCGAAGAAATAAGTTTTTTAAGAAAAGATTTTTTTTAAAATTTCAAGAGTCAGAGGTTTTTGAATATAACCAATATTAAGAGTATCTGCTTTTAATTTATCTTTTGGATTTTCAGATACTGAAACCACGATAATTTTAGATGAGGGATTAGAGATTTGTTTTCTATATTCAGATAAAAATTCCCAACCATTCATCCGAGGCATATTAATATCTAGAACAATAAAATTAGGGGAAGGATTTTTTTTAAGGTAGTAAAGAGCTTCCTCTCCATTTAAAACAGTAGTAAAAGCTGAGCAAAGGTGTTCTTTTTCAACCCAATATTTTACTAAAAAAGTTGAATCATCATCATCATCTATCATGAGTATAGAAGGAAGGGTCATTGTATTTCCTTTATTAGATTTGGAATGGAAAAAAAAAAGGTAGATCCTTTGCCTATTAAAGATTCAACCCAAATATTGCCGCCGAATACATCGATGACTTTTTTACAATGGGCAAGACCAATACCATTTCCTGAAAAATCCTTTTGATTTTGAAATCTTTGAAACATGAAAAATAATTTCCCAATAAATTTTTCTTCGATCCCTATACCATTATCTTGAATAGAAAATATATAACCTGAAGGAGTTTGTTTTGCTTTAATTGTAACTACAGGATGGATATTATTTTTGTGAAATTTAATCGCATTGTCGATTAGATTTTGTAATAAAACTTGAAATTCTGTTTCGTATATACGAATTGTTGGTAGAACTCCTTTGATAATAATTTGGGCTTGATTTTTTTCTATTAATGCTTTTAATGATTCTTTTACTATATCTACAGCTTTATTGCAGTTAACTAAAGATAATTCACCTTTTTTCCCAAGTTTAGAAAATACAAGAAGATCTTTAATTAAATCTGACATATGAAGGGTTGCTCGTCGAATTCTTAAATAGATATCTTTGGTATTTTCTGCTGATGTTTCTGTTAATAAATTTAGAAGTTGATCAATAGATTTTAGTGGTTCTTGTAAGTTATGGGAGACAATATAAACAAATTGTTCTAACTCTAGGTTTTTTTCTTCAAGCTTAGATAGTTGAGTTTTCTTTTCAAGTCGAGAAAATATAAGAATGCCTTTAATAAGTTCAGACATATGAAAGCTTGCTCTTCGAATACGTGAATAAATTTCTTTAACACTTTGGTTAGATGATTCTAAACCTTCTTCATTTAGTAAAATCAAAAGTTGTTCAATTGATTTTAATGGTTCTTGTAAGTTATGGGAGGTGATGTAAACAAACTGCTCTAATTCTAGTGTTTTTTCTGCAAGTTTTTTTTCTTGCAATTTTTTTTCTGTTATATCTTTAATAACAGCTATAAGATAGTTTTTTTTATTAAAAATGATTGGGCTTAAGTTAATTTCTAAAAAAAATGTTTCTCCATTTTTGTTTTGACCAGTATTAGTTTTTTCTTGCCAGATAGGTAGAAGTTTTCCCGTACTATCGTACATCTTTGCTTGATCAGCATTTTTTTTTCTTAAATTTTCTGAGAGAAGAATTTGTATATTATTTCCAATTAACTCATTTTCTGTATAACCAAAGAGTGTTGTTACCCCTTTATTTAAATAATGGATCATACCAATTTTATCCACTAATAAAATAGAATCTGAAACAACTTGTAAAATTTTTGTGAAAATTTGTATATCTAATAACATTTTATTAGATTACACTAAAAAAAGAATAAATATATTTTTTTTTTAACAAACTCAAAAATTTAGATGAAAACCTTATCAACCATATTATTAATACCATGTTATAACGTAATAAATTTATGTGAAGAGCTGATAATAACTCTTGCTAAAAGAGGGGATGAATTTATTTTAGTGGATGATGGATCTACAGATGGTACATTAGATTTTTTAAAAAAGGTCTCTTTAGAATATAAAAAGGTGCATTTAGTTTGTATGGGAAATAATCAAGGAAAGGGTTTTGCTCTTCTTGAGGGGATGAAATATGCTATTGAACATTTATCTTTTGACACTCTTATTACTATGGACTCAGATAATCAACATACGATCAAAATGCTTGATTTTATTCAACAGGAGCTTAACAAAGGGGCAAAATTTGTTATTGGACAGAGAAGCTTTTCTTTGATGCCATTAAAAAGTAGAATTGCCAATAAATTTATGTCTTTTCTTTTGCATTTTTTTTGTAAAGCAGCTCCATACGATACCCAGTCAGGGTTAAGGGGATTTACTAAAGAGGTTGTTATTTTTATTTTAAAAAAAGTACAGGGTGGTCGCTATGAAATGGAGTTTGCCTGTATTTTACTTGCTTTGGAAAAACATATAGAAATTATAGAAATTCAAGTTCCTACAGTTTATATTGATAAAAATAGACATTCCCACTTTAAAGTATTACGTGATTCAATCTTAGTTTTGAAAATATTTTTTAAGTATTACAAGCAAATAAGGTTGATAAATGAAAAATAAGGTGTTTTTTTTAGAATTAAATGAGTTTAACTTACCTTTGTTAGAAATTTCTGCAGATAAATTTTCATTAAAAAATTTGCAAAAAGTTCTTTCTTTTTATCGTATTGAAACAACAACAAAAGATACTTATGAAAGTGATTTTTTAGAGCCATGGGTACAGTGGGTTTGTGTTCATACAGGTACAACATCTTTAAAACATGGAATTAAGCATTTAGGGGATGTATCTGATTTATCTCATAAGCAGCTTTGGGAAGAGCTTTCAGACAAAGGGGTTACAAGTGGTATATGGGGGGCAATGAATGCCTGTAAAGGGAGTGCAGATAAATCTATATTTTTCCTCCCTGATCCTTGGACAGATAGTGAAAATGCATTTCCAAAAGAATTAAATGTATTACTTGATCCTATTCGACATTTATCTAAGAATTATCTTCATCGCTCCAATATCTATTTATTAAAAAAATTATTTGGAATTTTAAAGCTCATCTTTAGCAATTGGCTATTTTTTTCTTTTTTTAAAGAGGTGTTTATCCTTTGTTATAATATTATTCGTTTTAGGGCCAAAAGCTTTGTTTTT
>JBIKKN010000085.1:0-4570 GCA_044360335.1 Chlamydiia bacterium
CCAAGCATTTAAAAATAATGTAAAATGTGTGATTTGTTATGGACAGGTGGGGGAAAAAATCAAAAAAGCATTGCATCAGAATTTTATTGTCTATAGAGTGGAAAAAATGAAAGATGCCATAAAAAAAGCAAAAACAGTTGCTGAAAAAGGGGATGTGATACTTCTTTCCCCAGGAGCGCCAAGTTTTGATGAGTTTTCAGCTTTTACAGAAAGGGGCAGTGTTTTTAAAAGGGAAGTTTTAAATGAATAGAAAAGAAATTATAGTTTTTTCAGTGTTTATAAATACAGGGCTCCTTATTACTTTATTTATATTTGCTCTAAGGCCTACTTTGAAAGGGGAAATGCATATTGATTCTGACGAAGTTGTGATTGTAAACGAGCAAAAAAAAGAGGAGCAAAAAATTGATGAGCTGGATAAAGTGGATCAAATACTAAAAGAGTATATTGCAAAAGCAGAGGTTAGCGCCCCCTCTTTAAAGCAGGCACCTGAAACTATTGCAGAGGAGGAGAAAAAACCTGAATCTTGCCCCACAATTGAGGTAATAGTAAAACAAGGGGATGTACTTGAAAAGATTGCAAGGCGTCATCACACAACTGTAGAAGATATTATGGCAATAAATAAAATGAAAGATACAAGATTAAGGATTGGCCAAACATTATTTATTAAAGAAAATACTAAAAAAAGAGTTCCAATGTCTTCTACTATTTCTTCCCCTAAAATGGAGAAAGAGGAAAAGTATTACACTGTACAAAATGGCGATAGCCCTTGGACAATAGCAATAAAAAATCATATCAAAGTGGAAGATCTTTTGCGTTTAAATATGCTTACTGAGGCAAAAGCTAAAAAGATAAAACCTGGGGATAAACTTAGAATTAGGTAAATTTTGAAAATAGTTTCCTTTATCATTTTAAGTGTTGTATCTCTTTCTTGCTTTGGTCTGTTAATGGTTTTTAATACCACCTCAGCAGAGGTAATTGATACAGCAGAGAATACTTTTATCCCTTTATTAAAACAAACCTTACACATTATTTTTGCATTGATGGTAGGTAGTATTATCTATAAAATAGGTTACAAAAACCTTCTTTTTAGAGCAAAGCAGATATATGCAATATTAATTTTATTATTGGTTTTAGTGTTTGTACCAAAAATAGGTAGCTTTTTAAATGGCTCTTATAGATGGATTAATATTTTTGGAATGTCCTTGCAGCCATCAGAATTTATGAAAGCTGCATTTCCTATTTTTTATTTATATCTTCATAAACAAGCAGATGGGAAAGTTTCTTTAAAAAGATTTTTATTTTGGCAGGTATTTTTATTGCTGCCGATATGTCTAATTATTATGGAGCCAGACAATGGAACTGCATTTATTTTAATTGTAACAATGATTCTTTTATATTTTATTACTAAAATAAAATTACAATATTGGCTCTTTCCCACAGTGGTTTTTTTAATAGGAATTTTATCTACTGCTTTAAGTATGCCCCATGTAACTGCTAGAATTACTTCTTATTTAAATCCTGAGAGCGATATTTTAGGTAAAGGGCATCAAGCCTATCAAGCAAAAATTGCGGCAGGGTGTGGAAATGTTTTTGGTAGAGGTTTGGGGGAAAGTATGCAAAAATACCACTATCTACCTGAGGCAAGGTGTGATTATATTGCAGCTATTTTTGCCGAAGAATTTGGCTTTTTAGGGATACTTGTTTTAGTCTCTTTATACGCCTGCATTGCTGCAACCGGTTTTGCTGTAGCTTTTAAAACAAAAGATGAATATGCCCATTATTTGGCAGTAACATATACCTTTATCATTTCTTTTGGAGCATTTTTAAACCTTGGTATTGTTTCAGGTATGCTTCCAAGTAAGGGTACAAATTTACCGTTTTTTAGTTTAGGAGGCTCATCATTTTTGTCGAATTTATTGATGGTAGTAATTATCCTTAGTATTCATAAAACCACACACTTATTAGAACAAAAATTTATTGGAGGGAGGATATGAGCCAAAACAATCATGGAGAGGAAAGTATTGCTTTTGCTGTTGGAGGAACAGGTGGACATGTTTTACCCTCTTTAGAAATTGCAAAAAATCTACCCGGGGAAGGAAAAAGGATATTAATTGGCGTTAAAATAGAGGAAAATCCCTTTGTTTGTAATAAAGAATTTGAAAGGTTTGATGTACATGGAAACAATTTTTCTGCAGGATATTTTTCGGGTTTTTGTGCAATAATAAAAGGGGCAAAGCAGGCAGTAAAAATTTTGAAAAAACAAAATTCTACCCATGTGATAGGAATGGGGGGATTTCATAGCTTGCCAGTGCTTTTAGCTGCCCTATATTTAAAAATACCAATCACTCTTTATGAGCCAAATTTAATTCCAGGAAGGGTAAATAAATTTTTCTCTTTTTTTGCTAAAAAAACATTGGTACTTTTTGAGGAAGTGGAAAAGCATTTATATGGGCCGGTAAAATTAATAACACTTTCTATGAAAAAAGAGGAAAATACCCCCACCTTTTCTAAACAATTGCTTAGAAAAGAATTTGGCCTTGATGAAGATAGAGTCACTATCCTTGTTTTTGGTGGATCAAGGGGGGCAAAATGGATCAACGATCTAATGAAAAAAACTCTTCAGTATATAAAACAAGATATACAAGTGATACATTTAACAGGGGAAAAAGAGGGTAAAAGTGAAATTTATCAAGAGTATGGAGTAAAAGCATTTGTAACAACTTTTTATAAGGAAATGGATAAGGCCTGGGGAGCATCAGATTTTGCAATATGTAGAGCAGGTGCCGGAACTATTAAAGAGGCACTTTTAACAAAAACACCAGTACTTTTAATCCCATACCCAGAGGCTGTTAACAACCACCAAGATCATAATGCAAAATTTATGGAAGATGTAGTTGGCGGGGGGGTAAGATTTATGCAAAAAGATCTTACAGAAAATAAACTTGCCGAGCAAATTGATGCATTTTGCTCCTTGATTTTAAGAGAAAAGATGAAAAAAAATATCAATAATTATTTAGAAAAAAGAAAAGGAGAACCAATTGATGGATTGTTGCTTTGAAACTCTTACTGATAAAGATTTGGAAAATGGGGTTCATTTATCAGGTATTGGTGGAGTTGGGATGTCTGCATTAGCAGAAATGCTCTACGATTTAGGGATAAAAGTAACAGGAAGTGATTTATCCTTTTCAAAAAATATACAAAGATTAGAAAAATTAGGGATAAGGGTTTATTTAGAGCATAAAAAAGAGCATGTGAAAGGGGCTCTTGTGTGTAGAACGCGCGCTGTAAAAGATGATAATCCAGAAGTAATCTATGCAAAAAAAGTAGTTTACAGGAGCTTGTTGCTTCAATTTTTAGCAAAAGATAAAAAGCAGCTTGTTGTTACAGGATCGCATGGAAAAACTACAGTATCTGCCCTTCTTAGCCACTGCATGATAGAGTGCGGCTTTAATCCATCTTTTGCAGTTGGTGGTCTTTGCTCTAATTTAAATAGGTATGGAAAAATATCTTCTGGGGAATATTTTATAATTGAGGGAGATGAAAGTGATGGATCCCATTTAAAAACAAATCCTTTTGGAGCCATTTTAACAAGCGCTGATGTAGATCATTTAGCTTTTTGGAAAAAGGGAGAAAATTTAATTGCCTCTTATAAAACATTTGCCAAAAGCATTCAAAATTCCCAATATTTTATTTATAACGGAGAAGATGAGCAGCTTAAAGCGATGGAGTTAAAAGGTAAAACGTTTGGATGGGCAAATACTTATGATTATTTTGCAGAAGATATAGAGCTTGATTACTTATCATCAAAATTTAAGATAAAAGGTAAACAGGTAGTTTTTCCAATGTTTGGGGATTATAATATTAAAAATGCAGTGGCAGTTTTTGCCCTTTTAGATAGTCTTTGTGTAGATCATCAAAAAATTATAAGTGCTTTTGCATCTTTTAAAGGGGTAGATAGGAGGATGGAATATTTAGGGGGAAATATTTATACAGATTATGCCCACCACCCAGAAGAGGTAAAAAGTGTGTTAAAAACAATTTCTAAAGTATCGGCAGATATTCAAATTATCTTTGAACCTCATAGATTGTCACGCTTTAATGATGAAATAGAAAATTTTTGTAAAGTATTTAAAGGGGTAGTTATAACAGATGTATTTGAAGCAAGTGAAGGGCTAGATATAAAACAAGGGCCCCTTATAGAAAGATTTTGTAAACAAACCGAATCTAGGTATATCCCTTTAGAGGAAATTCATGACTATTTAAAAATGGAGAAAAGAATAGTACTAGGTATTGGCGCTGGATCTTTAGATAGAAAGCTTAGGACTTTTATCAAAAGGGATGTATGAAGAAATATCTATTTCTTACCCTTTTTTTAGCAGCTTTTATCCCTTGTATTTATTCTTTAAAACTATTTTTTTTAAAAAATGAAGAAAAAATCACTCAAATATACCAATTGCCTTTACAAAAAGAAGCCCTATCTTGCTTGTATCTGGCAGAACTTTTAGATCTATCTTTTGATAAAAAGATAAACAAAGAAGATTTTGATTTAGAAAAGGGTTTGCAAAAACTT
>JBIKKN010000086.1:0-4507 GCA_044360335.1 Chlamydiia bacterium
ACCTAGAGCAGCTAGTGTATTAGTTGCTTTTTTTAGAGTTTTATTCTTATTTTTTAAAGATTTATCCTCTTTTTCCCCTTCATAATAGTTTTCTAAAGTCTCGATTAAATCGCTTTGAGTATATTTGATTTTATCTTCAAACATATCTTTACCAAGTTTTACTAAAGCATCGTGGGTTTTAATACACTCGGCAAGTACACTATACTGAGAAGGGGTAGAAAGTTCTGGAAGAGAGCTGCTAGGCTCTTTTTTAATAGGACTTTCTATATAAGGGATAGCCGTTTTATCAAAGGATCGTAATTTCTTTCTTTTAATTTTGGGCCCATTTTCCACTGGAAAATTAGATTTTAAAAAAGTATGTGGTGGGGGATCAATTGTTAGATCGTTTCTATCTATTGGTTTATCATTAATAATAGTTGCCAATATTATTCCCCCCTATTTATAAGATTTTTCACCTTTTCATATTTTTCGAAAAGGGGGTGATCTTTGTTAATAAGGGAAGCTACATAATCAAGAGCCTTTTTTGCTTGATCTACTTCATTTAAATGGATAAGAGAATCAGCGGCATATAAATGGTAGGATGGATCTTTGTTATCTAGTACAGCGCACATTCCCCAGCTAATTAAGCTGCTTTCATATTTTTTCTGCATTTGGTAACAGGAGCTTAAAGCCCTCCAATATAAAATGTCTGTAGATCTAGCAACTACAAGTCTTATAAAAAAAGTTTCCGCTTGGCTATAATTTCCATTTAAATAGTGCTTATGGGCAATTGTATAGAGCAAACTCACATCATTTTCAGAATAATTAGACGGATGTAAGTCTTTTTCTAAAGAGATTTTTTCTTCAAAAGTTTGTAATAAATGGACCATTTCAAGTGGTGAAGTTTCTGTATCTATCATTCTCTTACCTTAATTTGTTTTTTGATTTCTTACAGAGGATTCAGCCATCCCATTATTTGCAGAAGCTACTTTAGCATTAACAAGGGAGGTTTGATAGTGAGCAGCTGTTTTATCAGCCATTTGATTTGTTGTACGCCTTGCAACATTTGGTAGTTCTTCAGCTAGGATAGCAAGAGTATTTTGTAAATGCCAAAGATCTTCCCCATTTATTTCATTTAAATTTAATTTTTTAGTAAGAGGGAGGTGATCGAGGGTGATTGGGGAAAGTTTATCCTCTGCTAATTTTTCACCCATTTCTTGTACATACTCAAAATGTTCTTTGTAAGCTTCTAAATTTAAAGGATCATTACTTGTCTCAAAATGCTTTTCCTTCCCTTGAAGCTTTTCTGCTAGTTTTCTAATTGTAACTCCTAAATTAAAAGCTTCCTTTTCTTTGTTAGATAAGTCTTTAAGATGACCCGATGTGTGAGCATCTACTTGAAATTGAAGCTTTGCAGCAATATATGCCATTGAAACTGTATTATCATCAAAATCTGCCATAAATTATCTCCTGTTATAATAACCCTGTATTAATGTTAACTAAATAATGAATTTATTTTCAATAGTTAAATTTATTTTAACTAAATTAAAATAAATAGTTTAAATATTGTTTTTGTGGATAAAATATAAATTTTTTGTTAGAGTAAAAATAAACTAGGGGGTTTTTGTGAATAATATAATGATAGGATTATTAAGTGTGCTTGTTATTTTTGGGGGGTTGATTGTATCTATCCTGTCAAGCTGCGTAAGTCTTTGGTTTAGAGCACTTGTTTCTTCAGCTCATGTTTCTATGTTAAGTATTATTGGTATGCGCATTAGAAAAGTACAGCCAAGTTTGATAGTTGATTCAAAAATTAATTTAACAAAAGCAGGGTTGATTGATATTACTATTCATGATTTAGAAACCCATTTTTTAGCAGGTGGAAATATCCATGAGGTTGTTAGGGCGTGTATTGCTGCAGATAAAGCAAATATTAAATTAACTTGGAAGCAAGCAACAGCTATTGATCTTGCAGGTAGAAACCTTTTTGATGCAGTAAGAACGTCGGTTCACCCAAAAGTTATAGATTGCCCAGGCGGGGGAAATGATAAATATATTTCAGCAGTTGCTAAAAATGGGGTGGAGCTTTTAGTTAGAGCAAGAGTTACTGTTAGAACAAATATTGCTCAGCTTGTTGGAGGGGCAACAGAGGAGACAATCATTGCAAGGGTTGGGGAAGGGATTGTTAATGCTATTGGATCTGCTGAAAGTCACTACGATGTCCTAGAGAGCCCTCAAAAGGTTTCAAAAGCAGTAATTGCAAAAGGCTTAGACAGTAACACAGCTTTTGAAATTTTATCTATTGATATAGCCGATATTAATGTGGGATCTAATGTTGGGGCAGTACTTCAATCAGAGCAAGCTTTAGCAGATATGAAGGTTGCTCAAGCAAAAGCAGAAGGAAAAAAATCAATGGCTATTGCTTTAGAGCAAGAAAATAGAGCAAAGCTTGTGGAAGCGGAAGCTAGAATTCCTGAGGCTATTGCGCTTGCCTTTGAAAGGGGCCAACTTGGAATTATGGACTATCAAAAGCTAAAGAATTTGATGGCTGATACGGAAATGAGAATGGCTTTAGCAAATCAGGAGGAATGATTTTGCAAAAAATTAGAAAGGAGAGCTCTTTTTTTGAAGTTTTAAAAAAAGAAAAGAAAAAGTCTTCGAAAAAAAACTCTCCTATTTTAAAAAAAATAGGGGGTAAAAAAGGTTTAATTTTATCTTCTATAATTTTGGATAAACCAAAATATTTGCTATAATTAGGGCAGTAGGTATATGGTGAAATTAAAAGCACCTTTTTTATGGCTACTCTTAAAGTGTACACTGTGTTTTTACCTGTTCAACATCGAAAGATGTTAAAACTTTTCAATAAGATAACAGATCCATCTGCTAGATGCTATGCAAACTATGCATGTTATAATTATTTTGATGCTCGTTGGGAAGTTGCTGCTCGAAATTATTTTAGTAGATTTAAGGGGGCTGCTTTAAGAAAAACTTATTTTCCTGGGGTCCTTCGTTTAATAACTACACAAGAGGAAAGAGCAAGAAATATTGTGCCCTTATTTTATAGTTTACTTGAGGAGGATTGTTTTGAAGGTATTGAACAAACTTTATTAAGTTTAGATTCTAATGATTCTGTTTATCTTTTAAAGGGGGATTATAAAGCTTCAAGAAAGTTGAAAAAAAGGGTAAACTTAGCTTTAATTGACCTTGCTTTGCAGGGAAAAACAGTACTTGCTGGCAGCTCTTCATTTTTTGCAGAATTACCCGCTGTTACTTCTTTTAATGATGGGAGGCCGCCAAATTTTAGTGAACATTTTAAAAGAAAAAAATATGCAAAATATCAAGATTTTCTAATAAAAAATTATCTTCAAGATCCACTGATAGTTTTAAAACTTAAAAGTTTAGATTTTAATTTTAAAGGGCGAGCAGAGCCAGATATCACATTGACAAATCCTGAAGAATTTGTAGAAAAATTAAAAGCTATTAACAAAAACAGAGAAAAGCAAAGAAAAAGAGCTGTTGGATTTTTAAATCCCGTTTTTTACAAAAATGCAAATATTTTCCAAAGAAACGTAGAAAAACAAACAAATGGATTTCCATTTTCTGTAACACTTTGGCGTCCTAATATAGGCCTTGGTGAGCCAGTAATAGAGCGCTTAGAATCCCTTTTTTAAATTTACCTTGTTGAAAATTTTTTAATTTATTAAAATTATTTAAAATTTTAATTTTGGTAATTTAAATGAAATGCAATAGTATATTTGGTTTGATAATTTTTTTAGCTCCTTTATGCGGAGATTTTAAAGATATAGAAATTTCCCTTTTTGACAACCAAAAGGATTGTGTGTCGATAGAGCTCTGTGGAGAGATGGGTAATGCTTTGTTTCGATCTGCTTTTGCAATAAGTCAAGCTCTTGATAATGAATATAGCTTTCTTGTTAATCATAAATATAAAGAAATGTACCCGCAAGTGTTTTCAAGATTTCCCCTTTTTACCCCTTTAAAAAATCTTACAAACTATCAATATGTTAATTTTGTAAGCTCTCTTGGAATAACAATTCAGCCTAACACAATAATAAGTGGCTATCCTCATAGTTACTTATATTTTGATAAATATAAAAAGCAAATATGTAATCTATTTCAACCATCTGATCAGATGGTTGAAATGTTAAAGGAAAAATATTTTGATATTTTGAATAATCAGGATAAATATGTGGGGATACACCTAAGAACTTTTGCAAGAAATGGGGATAGTGCTTTGATGTACTTGAGTAAAAAAGAGGTTACCTATCTTCGTTGTAGTTATAAATATTATGATAGGGCTTTACAGCATTTTCCAAAAGATAGTACTTTTGTGGTTTTTTCTGATAATATTGATTGTGCTAAACTTTTACTAAAAAAATATAAAAGAAAATTTATTTATATAAAAAACAATAGTATAGAAGAGGATTTTTATCTTTTATCTTTATTAAAAAATGTTATTATTACCAATAGTACATTTGCTTGGTGGGCAGCATACCTTAATCCGCATTTA
>JBIKKN010000087.1:0-4469 GCA_044360335.1 Chlamydiia bacterium
TATTTGCAGGGGGCTCTTCTAATGTTTTTAAAAGGGCATTGAATGCTTCTTTAGTAAGCATATGAACTTCATCGATGATATAGATTTTATATTTACCATGGAACGTTGCATAGCCAATAGATTCATTAATATTTCTAATATCGTCAATTCCGCGGTTGGAAGCGCCATCAATTTCAAGTACATCTAAAGAAGATCCATTTGTAATAGATATACAGCTTTTACATAGATTGCATGGATTTTGATTGTTAGGGTTATCACAATTAAGAGATTTAGCAAAAATTCTAGCCAAAGTAGTTTTTCCTGTACCATGAAGGCCAGTAAACAAATATGCATGGGCAAGTTTTTTTGATTTTAGCTGATTTTTTAAGATGGTAACTACCGTTTCATGGCTTGAAACTTCATCAAAAGTAATAGGTCTATATTTTCTAGAAAGAGCAATATATTCATCTGTTTGCATAAAAATCTCCAAAAAGCGTATTTTAATATTATTTCCTATCCTATATCAAGAAATAGATAAATCGTATATTATCACCTTGGCGAGTTTTTTTAATGGAAAAAAAGCAAAAATGATTAAGGTTAAAAAAAGAAAATAAAACAGTAGGGAAAAAAAATTATAAATGGGATTACACCCTTCTTTTTCTTTTAATTGTTGCCTTTGCCACTTTTTTTCACTTTAGAGAAAAAAGATTTGCTGTTTATGAACTAAATTCTATTGCTCCAAAAGATATTATTGCAACTCAAGATTTTTCTTACATGGATAAGAAAAAAATGCTCGTTTTAAAACAAGAGGCTTTGGTAGATCTTGGAAGAATTTTACAAATAAAAGAATCAGATCTTGAGCATGTAGAAGAAAATTTTCTCCTTTATTTGTCTAATCACCCCCTTTGGAGAGATTCTTACCCTGTAACTTATAATGAAATGAAAAAACTTTCTGAAAAGGTAATAAAAAAATTATCTATTTGGCATTTTACTGATAGAAGAACTTATAAAAAAAGGGAAGAGCTTCATCTATCTAATCAGTATTATTCTGTAATTGATAGTGGATTTGAAAAAAAAGCAATAACACTACCGAATGATTTTTGGACAAAGATCTATCAAGAAATAATTGCTAAAAATCCTAAATTTATCAAAGAGGTAGAATTTATTATTAGCATGTTTCGAGCAAATAAATACATTATGGAAAGAGACCAAGAAGAAAGACTTTCCATGGAAAAAAGTATCTATCAAACGGTTCCAAATGTTTATGCAGAAAGATTAAAAAATGATGTGATAGTTAAAAAAGGGGATAAAATCACAGATAAAGAGTACGATCAAATTGTAGCTTTAAAAAAAGCTATACAAAGCAACAGAAATCTTTTTTCCTTATCCAAAATTATTTCTTCTATTTTGATGTCGGTACTTGTAATTACTATTGGCTGGCTATATTGCTATAGAAGGAATTCTTTTGTACTAGAAAAAACAAATAAGCTTACTTTATATGTGATTTTAATATTGATCACCTTATCTTTTGCTAAATTAGCTGAATTTGTTCTTTATATAAGCCCTTATTTCATTTCCTCTTATTTTAAATATCCTGTAATTATTCCATTTATATCAGTACTTTTAGCCCTATTTTTAAATGAGGGGATAGCGCTTTTTACAACCTTTTATTTGTCCATCATTGTTGGATTTTCTTTATCTATTGATCACAGTCATTTTATTATTTTAAATATTTTAGGGGGAATTGTAGCAACTCTTAGTGCAGCTAAAATGAAAAAAAGAAAGGAGATTTTTGCTGTATGTTTTAAAATCTGGTGTGCGTGCTCTTCAGCATTAGTTGTGTATTTGTTATCAGTAAATGCTTTATTTGCCAGAGCAACTTTAATAGAACTTGGAGCTTTTGCTATAAATGCTATAGTTATTGCTATTTTTTTACTAGTAACTATTCCAATCATTGAATCTATATTTAGAATTATGACAAATATGGCTTTGATGGAATTTATTGATCCAACCCACCCCCTTTTACAAAGGTTGAGTTTAGAAGCTCCAGGAACTTACCAGCACAGCTTATCCATCGGCCATATTGCTGAATACGCTGCAAATGCTGTTGGAGCAAATGGTATGCTTTGTAGAGTAACAACTCTTTACCACGATATTGGAAAGTTAAACAATCCCCACTATTATACAGAAAACCAACTACTCACAGGGAAAAAATCTTTTAATATACATCAGCTTTTAACACCAATTGAATCAGCATATATAATCAAAAGTCATATATTAGATGGAAAAGCCCTTGCAAAACAACATAATCTACCAAAAGTATTTATAGATATTATTTTAGAGCACCATGGAACAACTCTTATTAGTTTTTTTTACCATAAGCAACTGGAAAAAATGGGGGGTAATAAAGAGGATGTGGATGAAAATGCTTTTCGCTATCCAGGGCCTAAGCCACAGACAAAAGAATCAGCAATTATTATGCTTGCAGATTCAGTAGAGGCTGCATCAAGAACGTTAGAAGAAAATACCCAAGAGGCTGTAAAAAATTTAGTAGATAAAATAGCAGGATCAAAAATTTTAGATGGTCAATTTGATGAGTGCGACCTTACATTTGATCAACTTGCAGTTGTCAAACAAAAGTTAGTAGAAATTATAAAGGCTACCCACCATCTACGGATTAAATATCCCGAAGAAAAATGATAAATTAGCTTTGATTTTTGCATCAAGATTTTTTAACTGATCCTCTATTAAAAAATTGGGATTTCTTTTTTCTCCCAAAGAGGCATAAATTTTAATTTTTGGCTCTGTTCCTGATGGGCGAATAATATATCTATCTCCATTTTTTAAATGAAAAGTTAATACATTTGATACAGGAAGATCAATTTTTGTTGTTTGGTTTGTTTTAAAATTGGTGGAGGTGGAAGTTTTATAGTTATCAATTTTTATAACCTCTTGATGGAAAAAGGATTTAGGGATATTTTCCATAAATTTAATAAAAGCACCATCTGCATAGTGTTTTTCTTCAAATGCGATAGAAATTCCCCCCTCCCTATAAATTCCATATTTTTCATAGATAGAATAAAGATAGTCCTTAAGAGATTTCCCTTTTTGTTTTAAATGCAGGGCAATTTCGCAAATTTGACATGCAGCAAGAGTTGCATCTTTATCACGAATATTTTTAGAAGATAAGTAGCCAAGAGACTCTTCAAAGCCAAGGATAAAATCCATTCGCCCTTTTTCCTCCCTTTCCCATTTTTCTATAAGCTCGGAGATATATTTAAACCCTGTTAACACTTCAAAACACCTTCCCCCTAAATCTTCTGTGATAATTTTACAAAGGGGGGTAGAAACAATAGTTGTTATTGATGCCCAATTTTCTTCTAATTTCTTTTCCTTTGCTAAAAAGTAGAGGAAAATAATTCCAAGCTCATTTCCTGTAAAAGTGGTGATTGTGCCATTTTTTTGCTCTGAAACACTTAAACGATCGCTATCGGGATCGGAGATTAAAAGCAGATCTGCACCAGTTTTTATAAGCGTTTTTATCCCCTCAGATCGCCCCTCTTCAGTTTCTGGATTGGGTGTTTTTGTTGTTGGAAAATTCCCATCAACTGATGATTGAGAACTAACAAGGGTTAGGTTTTCAAAACCCCATAAAGCAAGGGCATCAGGAATCATAGTAATTCCAGCCCCATGAAGAGGGGAATAGCAAATGTGTAAATTTTTTCCCAAAGTTTCATTGGTATGCTTAAAAATACTTTCATCATATACTGCTTCTAAGTAGGCTTTTTCTACCGATTCATCAATAATTTTAATAAGGGGAGAATTTTCCTCTGACATCGGAATAGACCCAATATCTTTAATATTAAAGAGCTCTTCGGCAATTGCTTTATCATGGGGATAAACAACTTGCCCCCCATCATGCCAATAAACTTTAAAGCCATTGTACTCTTTTGGATTGTGCGATGCAGTAATATTAACCCCTCCTATTGCCCCAAGATAGCGGATGGCAAAAGAGCAAAAGGGCGTTGGCCGAAGATCTTTAGTAAGATATACAGCTATCCCATTTCCAGCAAAAACCCTTGCAGTTTCGATTGCAAAATCCCTTGAATGAATTCTACAGTCATGGCAAACAACAACCCCTTTTTTCCACATCTGCTTGGGACTTTTTAACATATGTAGGGCAACAGCATGTGAGGCTAAGGAAATAGTATACTTATTTATCCTGTTTGGACCAGGGCCCATCTTTTCTCTCATTCCCCCTGTGCCAAAAGAAATTAAACTTCCAAAAGCCTCTTGAGCTTCCTCTTGGTGATCTTTAATGAGCTTTTTTACCTCTTCCCTCATCTCTTCATCAAAAGGCGCCTTAAGCCACTGCTTTATCGTTTCTTCTGTTTTCTTCTTCATCTGAAAATTACCCATTATACCCTTTCCTGCTTAAAGCTAGATGGTGAACAAGAATCTTTTATCTATCAAGAAAAATCAAAAAAAAA
>JBIKKN010000100.1:0-4136 GCA_044360335.1 Chlamydiia bacterium
AATTTAAAAAATCCATATTATCTAATGCTTTAAAATGTAAAGGCGGCTCATACGTGTGAAGAATCGCTTTTTTTCTGTATTTTTCATCTAGATGTTCAGCAAATGCCCAATAAGGAATAAGATCACAATCATCTAGTGAATTTACTAAAGTATGACCTCTTTTTAAAAGAGCTTCCTCCATTTTTGGTAAATGGACCATATCCCTGTCATAAATTTTTGCTGAAAAAATAAAACTTAAGGGAAATAAGATGGATAGAAGATAGAATGTATTCATATTTAAAAAATATATTTAAATTTTAAATTTTACTAAGTGTTTGAATTTAAGTAAATTTTTATTTACGTAAAATTTGTAAGCATTCTAAAACCGAATTTAAAAGGCTTTGATTGTAAATGTTCCCGTTAAAGTTGTCTGCTTCTTTAGATCGTATGAAGGTTTTAATTGCATCTATATAGGTATTGTAAGTATTTTCATCCATAGAAGAGATAAAGTTATGGATTTTTTCATAATCGTAGTTAAAATCTTCGGCATTAATGAAAGTTTCTTTAGGAATGTAATCGGTTATGTGGGAGGATCCTGAATAGATTGGCACGCATAAATTATTAAAGCAGTCTAAAATTTTTTCAGAGATATAGTGGTAATTGTTTTTCCAGTTTTCAAAGCAGTAGAGAAACTTATGATCTCTTAGAGTTAAATCTTTATCATTGCAGTAACCTTTAAATATTTTTAAATTATATTCTTCCCAACCCCTTTGACCATAAAGGCAAAATTCTTCTGGAAAATTTTTTTCATAAAAATTTGCTATTTCAACTCTTTCATGACCATTTGGGTTATTCACCATCGTCACAAGTTTTTTAGATGAAAAAGCAGTTGGCTCAATGGGCTCTTTTATTAAAGAGCAAGAAAAATGTTTATTAAATTTTCTTCCATTGCAAAGGAAGTGATTCCATGTGTAAACTTTTAAAAAGCGGGATAGGAGTTTAAAATTCCCATGCTCTGGAATTATAAATGTTGGTTCCCACGCGATAAGGAGTGTTTTTTTTCTATATTTATAAATGGAATCTACATAATCATTTGATATAATTAAATCCAGATTATTTAGTTCATTCTTTCTTACTATTTTAAAAGTATGCCCCATTTTTTCTAAATTTTCCTTAAGGAAATAAAAGTGAGTGACTGCTAGATAATAACCATGCCCTATTCGGGAGAGCCCTTTAATATCATTATTATTAAGCATTGCTATATACTTTTCATTCCAAGGAAGGTAGCCAATAGTAGCTGAGTAAATATAAGAGCAAAAGAGAAGAAGTATATAAGTTGTTAATTTCATTATGTATTCCTTTTTAGATTTTTAGGTAAAATATAAATGATATATTTAAATAAATCAATAAAATCTCTTGGGTTAAATTTTTTTGTTTGTATGGTAGGGGTTTATGGAAGAGCCAATATTATATGAGCCTAAAGTTTTTGAAGATGAAAGGGGGTATTTTCACCAGGTGCTCCTTGATAATGATATGGAGATTGGGCAGATAAACCATTCATTTTCAGTCAAAGGGGTTCTTCGTGGGATGCATTTTCAAAAGGGGCAGGCAAAGTATATCTATTGCCCTGTGGGCGAAATTTTTGATGTGGTTGTAGATATTCGAAAAGATTCCCCTACCTTTAAGCAGTGGAAAAGTTATACTTTATCGGGAAAAAATAGGCAAAAGCTTTTTGTTCCAGATGGTTATGCCCATGGTTTTTATGTGGTTTCTGATGTAGCGCATGTGATTTATGCAGTGGATGAAAAATACAATCAAAAAAAGGAAGAGGGGTTTGATGCTTTTGATAAAGAGATAGCAATACTTTGGCCTTCATCAGAAGTTATTCGTTCTTTAAAAGATAGGAGAGCTAAATCTTTTCTAGAGGTGATTTAGATGCTTGTATGGATTGTTGGAAAAGATGGTTTAGTGGGCAAAAGTTTTTTAAGAAATTTACACCTTATGCATATTGGATCAGGAAGAGAAATAGATGTAACAGATCCAAAAGCTTTGGAGGTGTTTTTTTTAAAGCACCACCCCACCCATATAATAAATTGTAGTGCAGTAGTTTGTGTAGATAGTTGTGAAAATACTTTAAAAGGTAAAGCCCATAGTGTAAACATCGATGGGGTAAAAAATTTAGCACTCCTTTGCAAAAAATATGGTGTAAAACTTATTCATATTAGTACTGATTATGTGTTTGATGGGACAAAAGGGTCGAATTATTTTGAAGAGGATCAAACAAATCCAGTAAACGAATATGGGAAAACTAAACTTGAGGGGGAAAAAGTTTTACAACAGATCCTTAAAGATGGGCTAATTATTAGAACTGCAAGTTTGTATGGTTTTGATAAAAAGGGGCTTATAGATGATTTAGTGGAGAGGTTAAAGACAAATAAGGTTTGCAGCTTTGTTACAGATCAAATAAGCTCTCCAACATATGTGGAGGACTTAGTAAAAGGGGTAGAAAAGCTTTTAGACCAAAGTGGAGTTTTCCATTTTGTTAATAGTGGACATTGTTCACGTTTTGAGCTTTTAGTTTTTGTTAAACACCTTATGCAAAAGTATAACATCCCTATTGTTTGCCAAAAGGTAGAGAAAAAAACACAAAACGATTTTAAAAGGGCAGCAAAGCGCCCTATATATTCAGCTCTTAGTACAAAAAAAGTAGAAAAATATTTAGATTTTTTAGTGAGAAATTGGCAAGAGGCTCTTGAAGAGTATTTTGTTAATAAGTGGGTGGATCGTGGATAAAGAAACAATCCTTGTAACAGGTGGCTTTGGTTTTATGGGGTCAGATTTTATTCAGCTGATTTTAAAACAAACAGATTATTATGTGGTAAACCTTGATCTGTTAACGTATGCAGGGGATAAACACAATCTTTTGACAAGTCCAAGGCTTGAGTCTTTTGTGGTTGATATATGTGATAAAGAGTTTGTGGAAAAATTGTTCATAAAGTACAAGTTTTCACGTGTAGTGCACTTTGCGGCAGAAACTCATGTGGATAATAGTATTGATAATCCAAATCCTTTTCTTCATTCAAATGTTATAGGAACTGTTACACTTTTAGAAGTTTTGAAAAACTACAAAGATACCCATTTTCATTTGATTTCTACAGATGAAGTATATGGAGATTTAAAAGATAATAATGGAACTTTCTACTTAGATTCTCCATTTCGCCCAAGTTCCCCCTATGCAGCATCAAAAGCGTCGGCAGATTTATTTTGCCAAACTTATATTAGAACCTATAATGCTAAAATTACCATATCAAGATCTGGAAATAACTATGGCCCTTTTCAAAATAAAGAAAAATTAATTCCAAAAATGGTGGCTCTTGCAGCAAGTGGTAAAGATCTACCCCTTTATGGAAATGGAACAAATAAAAGGGATTGGATTTTTGTTAGAGATCATTCAAAAGCAATTTTAAAGATCTTAGAGAAAAAGGACTTTGGTAAAATTTACCATATTGGATCAGGGGTAGAAAAGACAAATATAGAAGTTTGTGAAGCAATTTGTAAAGAAGTCTCTTTGCAAATGGGCAAACAAACAAAAAGTAAAATTGTATTTATAAAAGATCGTTTAGGCCATGATTATCGCTATAGTTTAGATCTTTTAGCTACAGAAAAAGATCTAAAATTTTTCCCTGAGATAGAATTTAATCAAGGAATCAGGTATGTTGTATCAAAAATCCTTTCGGAGCACTCAAGTTGAAAATAATATGCATGATTCCAGCAAGGCTTGATTCAAAAAGATTTCCTCAGAAAATTTTTGCCAAACTTGGTGAAAAAACATTGCTTGGCAATGTGATTGAAGCTGCAAAAAAAGTTTCCCTTTTTGATGGTGTTTATGTTGCCTGTTGCAGTGAGCAGGTAGTTGATGAGGCTAAAAAGCATGGAGTAAAAGGGATATTAACAGATCCCTCTTTAGAAAATGGAACACTAAGAATTATTGATGCGATTCAAAAGCAAGGAATTTTAGGGGATTTATTTGTTAACTGGCAGGGGGATGAGCCCTTTATTAATGAGCAAATGATTATGGAGCTAATTTCCGGAACAGGATCCATTAGAACTTTAAAGAAAAAAATTGATGAAGAAGAAGCAAAAAATCCATCGGTTGT
>JBIKKN010000089.1:0-4411 GCA_044360335.1 Chlamydiia bacterium
CAAAATTTTCTCATGGAGCTATTTTTATTGCCTATTTAATATATGGGGTAGCCCAAGCTGGAAGTCACCTTATTTGGCACCTGTCTGGTCCTATTTTTTCTGGAGAGGAATCATCCTCTAGGTATTCAGGGGTAAATGTTGTTATGGTAGGTATAAGGGGGCTTATTGGACCTATTTTGGGAGGATTTTTTTTATTTTTTTTAAAGCCTATATATATTTTTCTCCTAAGTATGGGGTTTTGTCTTTTTGCTGCACTATATTATTTAAAAGTAGCTTCTATTAAAAAAATCATTGCTTAATTTTTTTATTGACGGTCTATTTAAACTTAAATAGACTAAATAAATATGAAAGTAAAATTTTTAATACCTCTTTTTTTTCTACCATTTTTTACGTTAGGTCTATTTTTTATTTCTCCTAAAAAACAGATGAAATTTGAAACTTCCTTATACAATAAAGAGTTTGAAAGTAACTTGAAAAAGGCAAAGTATAAAGATAGTTATAAAGAAATGGATTGGATTTTTGCAACCAACCATTTAACTAATGATATACTTTCCGGATTAAATTTTTTAAATGCAATACTTTCTGGAGATTATTTAGATTATTTAGATCTTTTTATTGATCAATCCGAGCACCAAAAACTTGGCTTTGAAGAATTTATTTTAATGCATAATAAAATAAATAAAATTATGGGGGAGAGTGTTTTTGATAAAAAGCAATTCAAAGATATTTTATTCTATGGTTTGATTTTAGGGGAAATTGAAAATACTATAGAATTTAAAAATAGAGCGTGGGTATATGGCTCAAAGACTCTTTCAAAAATTATACTAAGTCATAGTAGCATTTTACCAACTCTGGATAGATTTACCCCCCAGCAAATAGAATTTTTATCGGTAATAGTAGAAGGCTTTAAATTTGAAAATATTTTAGATAAATATAGAAATGGAATCTGCTATGAAGTAGAGGAAGCTAGCTGCTTTTTTAAAGAAAACTCCCAGTGTTTTAACTTATCTTTTTTGTTATTTATTTGTAAAATAGCTAGCAAATATAAAGATAAGAGCAGTCCATCTTTTTCTTCAGGATTACATTTTTTATTATTTGATTTTAAAAAGGATCTTATTGCTCACCTTCGGCAATCTTTTTAAGGTTATCTGTTCTACTTGTTTTTGTTTTCATGAAATTTTCTTTAAGATCAGAAAAATGAGCCATCAGAAGTTGGAAATCATCTTTTTGAATAGCTAGAATTTTACATGCACCCACAGCTTTAATAGTTGCTGAACGTCTTTTTTGGGAAAGAAGAGCCATTTCCCCAAAATATTCTCCCGCGCCAAGTGTTGTGATTTTTACATCATCTTTAATCACATCTACCTTTCCTTCAGCAATAACATATAAAAAATCACCCACATCCCCAGATTGAAATATAATTTCACCATCTGCATAATGAAGTTTTTCAAAACCTTTTTTAGGTTTTGCTTTAAGCTGTACAGTCTCCGATGGGAGAAGGGTATCTAAAAACCAGGAAAAGGAAATACGAAGTTTTGCGGAAAATCCAGGGATTTTTAATAGATAAATAAATCTCCATAAAAACCAAGCAATAAATCCAGAGAGCTTTATGCCAAAGATTTCTGCAACCGCCCTTTGATGCCCAAGAGCTGCCATTTGGCCTAAGGACTTAAAGGTGAACAAAGATTCTTTACCTCCAAGGATACTTTTTTTAATATTTTTAGCAAGAACAGGGGCTTGTCTTGTGGCAAATTGTGCAGTAGGAGGGGAATACTCCAGTGGAGTTTTAGGGCATCTTGGAATAAGGGCGCAATCACCTATTGCCCATATATTTTCTGTATTTAATACTTGTAAAGTAGAGCTACATTTAATTTTTCCAAATTCTTTTTCCAAAGCTAAAACTTCTAACAAAGGATTTTGAATAGATGGCACTGTAGATACAATTGTTCTGCTTTTTATCCTTGTATTATTGTCTAAAATAGCTTCATAGGGGGTAACAGATACAAGTCTTTGGTTAAATAAAATCTCTATACCCCTTTTTTTAAGAATTTTACCACAATATTTACCTAAAGAAGGGGAAAGCTCTCTATCTACAAGACGATCCTTGCTATGAATAAGAACTACTCGAACCTCTTCAGGATTAATGGTTTTATAAGATTTTACTTTAGATCTAGCAAGGTCATTGATTTCGGCTACAACCTCTACTCCTGAAAATCCGCCACCTGCAACCACAAAAGTTAGAAGAGTTCGACGCTCTTGTGGATCAGATTCTTGCGCTGCAGTCTCAATCACGTCAATAATACGATTTCTTAATAAAACAGCATCAGATAGATCTTTAAAAGGAAGGGCATGCTCGGCAACCCCCCCTGGACTTGTTCTAAAATCAGTTACTGAGCCAAGGGCTATAACAAGATGGTCATAAGAGATGATCACATCTTTATGGCTAAAATTCGGAGATAGGGTAACTTCTTTATTCTTAATGTCAATAGCTGTTATTTCCCTTATATAAATAGATGTGTGTTTTAATAAAGATCGAAGGGAAGTTACAGAATCTAAAATATCAATAGAGCCGCCCACAACTTCGGCAAGCATTGGCTGATAAGTAAAATAATTTTCTCTGTTTACAAGGATGATTTCTATCGAATCTCTATATTTTTTTAAGATCTTTTCCAGATGTAAGGCTGTATAAACTCCGCCAAAACCACCACCTAATATTACAATTTTTTTCATATTTATACCTTCTCATTAGAAGGATACTTTCAATGAGATAATATGCAATAGATTTGTTAAAATATTTAAAATAAGACGCTTAATCACCTAGTAAAGGAGTTTATTATAATTACTTAAGAGGTGATTATGACATATTTATATGTAATACCATTTACTTTGCCATGGTTTATAATAATAGGAAGTTTACTTGCTTTTTCGGTAACTTTTATTTGTATTGGAAAAAGGGTAAATACCTTATGGAAGAATAGATTACTCTGCTTTTTAGGCTTTTATTTACTTTTTGATTTAATAGCTTTTGAATACTATTTTTACCACCACGGCTGTTTTTCTTTAAAGCTCACATTACCAATTGCTTACTGCTCTATTATGCAGATGATAGCATCTTATGGGGCGATAAAACAAAGTAGACTAGCTTTTGAATTTTCTCTGCTGCTTGGAATAGTAGGTCCTTTGCAATCATTTATGAGTCCAGTAATTGTAAAATCTGGGGAAGCCTATTTACTTATTGATTACTTTATCTCCCATGGGCTAATTATACTTGTGCCTATATATATGTTTAAGGTTTTAGCTTTTAGACCTAGAAAGTACTCTTTGATCTATACTATTTTTGTTATGCAAATGGTTGTAGTAGCAGTTTTTTTTATAGATATAAAAATTGGGGCAAATTATATGTTCCTTGTAGAGCCGCCAGTGGATAATCTACTAATATCGGGTAAATTTCCCACTCATTTGATCTACATGCATCTTGGGATCTACTTAGGAGCCTTTTTGATTCACTTACCGTTCCTTCTCACTGACTTGTTAGATAAAAAAACTACAGGCAAGATTCTGTAAATAATTTTTCTACCCAAAATTTAAAAAAGATTTCTGGATTTTTTTCTCTACTGCATAGCATATCTCTTCTTAAGGATAAAAGAGCAGAATTTTTTGAGAACAAAAAGGAAAAAAGCCCTTTGATTTGTCCTATTTGATTTTTAGCAGGGGAGCTTTGAATGTTTAAAAAATATTTTTCTAAATATTTTATCGTTTCCTCTTTATTTTCCTTTTCTCTATCTCCTTTAATTTCATGAAATATCCAAGGGTTGATAACAGCCCCACGGCCAATCATTAAACCATCACATTTTGTAAATGCAAGCATCTTATAGGCATCTTCACAAGTTTTAATATCGCCATTTCCAATAAGAGGAATTTTTAAAAGCTCTTTTGCCTGTTTTATTAAGTTTAAGTCAGAAAAACCTTTATATCCATCAACTTTTGTTCTTGCATGAAGGGTTAAATGAGCAATTCCAGAAGCTTCAGCAGCTAGTATATTTTCTTTAAATAAACTTGTATCTAAATACCCAGATCTTAGCTTAGCGCTAACTTTTACATGAGTTGATCTAACCATTTTATGAAGAATTTTATAAAGGTGGTTTGGATCTTTTAATAAAGAAGATCCAGACCCATTTCCCGTTACAGTATTTGATGGGCATCCTACATTTAGTTCGATCCGAGGGGCATTAAGTTTAGTAAGCTCATTAGTTACCCTTGCTAAAGTATCTATATCACTTCCCATTATTTGAGCCGCTTGTGGGATAGGGAAAGTGTCTTTGGGATCAAATTTTTTAGCAATACTTCTTGCGTGGGAATTTTTTGGTACAGAAATAAATTCTCTTGTTGCTTCATCAAATCCGCCAATTAT
>JBIKKN010000090.1:0-4402 GCA_044360335.1 Chlamydiia bacterium
TTATCTCTATTTCTTTTGTTTCCTCAGCTTTTCACCCTTGGATTGAGCTTCCTGTTCCCCTTCCTCCAAAAAATTTAGGGTTTGAAATATCTTCGGCAATAGCTCACAATGCCCTTAGCATACCTGGGGTAACTTTAACTTCTGATCTAGCTCCAGCATTAAAAATTGCAACCTACCTTTTAGAAAATATTTATATTCATAACATGGTTAGAGAAAAAGGGGGAGCATATGGCTCTGGCGTAAAATATAATATCTTAACCGGTGTTTTAAGTTTTTTTAGCTCCAGAGACCCCCATATTTTTTCTACTATTAACGCTTTTTTTGAAGCATCTAATCTTCTGTATGAAAAAGAAATTTCAGATAGAGAGCTTACAGAGGCAATTTTAAGCTATATTCAAGATGTAGATTCCCCTGTACCTGTAGGAAGCCGTGCATCTGTGACCTATTTTCAAGAAAAAGTAGGCCTTTCTAAAGAAGTAAGGCAAGATTTTAGAGATAAAATTTTATCGTTAAAAAAACAGGACATAAAAAAAGCTGTGGGAACTATCATTCTACCACAGCTAAAAGAGTATTCGGTACAAGTTTCTTATGCCAATATAGAAAAGCTTGAAAAGGCAAATCTATCTTTAAAGAAAAAACTAAAAATAGAAAAGATTTAATAGCTTAACTTTTTTATGGAGTAGTAATACTTGTAAATAATGTGTTACCATTATGATTTAAAAGCGCCACAAGCTTTTTACCTTTATTACTTTTTTCCAAAGCTTTTACAAGATCTTCTACACGTTTAATTTTTTCTCCGTTAATTACCATAATAATACTTCCTTCCTTCCAGCCAGATTTATAGGCTAAACTTCCTGGAATAACCTCTTTGATAACAACTGCAGACTCTCCACTTTTCATTTTATATTTAAGAGTATTATTTTCTGTAATTTCTTCTACAGTTACCCCTATTTTATGGATAATATTTCCACTAGATGCTATTTCTGGTATGAAAGACCCAAGCTCCGCATTTAAGGTTAATTTTTTTCCATCCCTTAAAACAATGATCTCACATTTTTTTCCTGCAGGTAGTTTTCCAACATGGTTAGCAAAAGCATTTGCATTTTTAATCATTTCATTATTGAAACTTATAACTAAATCACCCTGCTTTAACCCTGCAATTTCTCCAGCTGAACCTTCTGTAACGTTAGAAATAAGAGCCCCTTTAGTCCCTTTTTTTAGTCCAAATCCCTCTATTAGATCCTCTGTTAAATCTTGGATATTTACCCCTAAAAAGCCCCTATTTACTATTCCCTTTTCTTTTATATGCTCAAAAACCATAAGGGCAATATTAGATGGCACAGAAAATCCAACACCCATATTTTTATGCGATGGAGGGATAATTGCTGTGTTTACAGCAACAACTTTCCCTGTTAAATCAAGTAAAGGGCTCCCTGAAGATCCAGGGCTTAAAGAAACATCTGATTGAACAAAATCTTCTAAATGGGTGATTTGTAAATTCATCCTATTTTTTGCACTTATCACCCCAGCTGTAACTGTGTCTTTAAGACGTAATGGGTGACCAATTGCAATAACAAATTGCCCAGGTTCTAATTCATTTGAATCTGCAAATTCTAGATAAGGGAGATTTTTCTCCTCAATTTTTAAAACGGCAATATCTGTTTTTACATCTGAGCCAACAAGCTCTGCTTTATATTCTTTACCCTCTTCCCCTTGATAAATTTCAACCATTATTTGGTCGGCATCTTTTACCACATGGTGATTTGTGATAATATATCCATCTTGAGAAACTATAAAACCACTACCTGAGCCCTTTGGTTGCTCTTTTTCTGGAGCTTTACCTCCCTCTTGAAATCCAAAAAATTTCTCTAGCAGATCTTCATCAAATCCAAAATAGCCTTGATTGTCTTTATTAAAGCTAAAGTGATTTGACTCCTTTGTATATTTTGTTTCAATATATACAACAGCCCCTCTACATTTTTTTACTACATTGATATTAGCACTTGATAAACTGTTGCCACAATGATTACAAGAGCCTGTTAATTTAACCTCTTCTTTTGCACCTAAACTTACCAAACAAACTTGCGCCCCAAATAAAATTAAAGATAAATACTTATTCATAAATGACCTCCTTTAGGTTTTAAAGGTACAATATAAAAAAAAAGTGTATTTTTTAAAATAAAAAAACCCCGATTTTTTTCGGGGCTCATACTTTAAAAGTCTGTTTTTTAAAAAATTAACAAACAGAATCTTTTAATGCTTTACCAGGACGGAAAGATGGAACTTTTTTCGCTGGTATCTTTAGTTCTTTTCCTGTTTGTGGGTTTCTTCCTGTTCTTGCTTTTCTATCTGTTACTTTAAATGTTCCAAAACCAACAAGTTGAACTTCTTTGCCTTTTTTTAAAGCTTTTTGAATAGCTTCGATATATGCGTTTAAAAATTTCTGTGTATCGGTTTTTGTAAATCCTGTTTTATCAGATAATTCTTCAATCAGATCATTTTTGTTCATTTAGAGACCTCCATGTTAGGTTAGTTAATTGCTACAGCTTATGACAACTGTGAATAGAGCACAAGTTTTTCTGTAAAAAATATAACTTAAAATAAAAACTACTGATTGTTTGTTAAAAAATTTTTAATTTCTTCAGAATCTCTAACTCCATCAAAAGCTTCATTATCAAAAATTTTTTGTAAATCTACCTCTCCAAACAGTTTAGCAGCTTTAAGCCAGCAAATAGTTTCCGATATTTTTTTAAAAGAGCTATTTGCTTTTGCAGCAATTACCGCAATATTGCTATTTTGCTCTATTTCAAATGCTTTTGGCGCAAGTTTTATTACCCTGTCAAAATCTTTTATATCAAAACAAACATAATAAAAAAGAAGGATCCCATCGGTAGATAAATTTTTCTCCTCACTTTTTAACATCTCATAACTTTTCTCTTTATTTCCTTCAGCAAAAGCAATTTTTGCTAAATTTTCTTTTGCTAAAGTATGAATCATCCCCTCATGGGTAGAATATAAAAGTGTTTCTAAACATTTTTTAGCAGCAAATATATCCCCCTTTCCAATCATCCTATTTGCCTCCTCCATCTGCCCTTTATTTTTTCGATTATCATCCTCTTTTGTAAAATTTTTAAACTGTCTTAATGTTTCTAAACTTTGAAAAGTAAAAAGTAAAAATATAAGGCCAATAAAAAACTGACCAATTACAAAAAATGCGATACTAAAAAATATAGACAAAACAAAAGAAAGGATAAAAGATACTCTCCAAGCCCTATAGCCTATAAATCCTTCTAAAATAACTCTAACTAAATGCCCACCATCTAAAGGGAGTATTGGGATTAAATTTACTATCGTCCAAAATAAATTAATAAATTTTGTAACAATTACTGTATATGCAAGGTAAACTCCCAAAAGTCCTAAACTTTGAAGCTCTTGTATAGGAACTAATAAGGTTAAAAAGTAAAGGATAAAACCAAAAACCGGCCCCATTGCAATCACTGTAAACTCTTTCCACCCAGTTAATTTTTTCCCTTGTGGTAAGGTTAATCCACCAAAAGCAAAAAGCTGAATTTTAGCTCTTGATCCAAACATTACTAAAGCTGTAGCGTGGCCATATTCATGCACTAAAACAGATAAAAATATTACAAACATCCAAATAACGGTCCCCATTAGAGAAAAGGTATTTAAAAACCCTAAAACTGCTGCCATTAAAAAAAATGAAGGCCCTATTTTTAATTCTATACTTTTCATTTATCCAAACGCCCTTTGCATAGCTTTTCCCATTTGATCAGGGGTCATAGCAACTATTATATTTGCATTTTGCAAAGCTTTAATTTTATCCAAGGCCCCCCCTTTTCCCCCTGAAATAATAGCTCCAGCATGCCCCATCCTTTTTCCAGCAGGAGCACTTTTTCCAGCAATAAAAGCTGCAACTTTTTTAGTACAATGATCTTTTATCCAAAGAGCCGCTTGTTCTTCAGCATCTCCGCCGATTTCTCCGATCATTAGTATACCTTCGGTTTCTGGATCTTTTTCAAAAAGTTTTAACACATCCACAAAATTTGTTCCATTTGTTGGATCACCACCAATTCCAACGCAAGTTGTTTGCCCCAAACCTAAAGATGTTGTCTGCCAAACTGCTTCATAGGTAAGAGTTCCAGATCGAGATACTATTCCAATTTTTCCCCTTTTGTGGATATACCCTGGCATAATTCCAATTTTACACTCCCCAGGGGTGATTACCCCAGGGCAGTTTGGCCCAATTAATCGGCTTTTGCTCCCTTTCAATTTCTCTTTAACTTTAAGCATATCTAAAATAGGGATCCCTTCAGTAATACAAATAATCAATAAAATCCCTGCTTTTTCCGCCTCTAAAATTGCAGCGGCAGCAAATTTTGGGGTC
>JBIKKN010000092.1:0-4361 GCA_044360335.1 Chlamydiia bacterium
CTCCCATTTGACCTATTGCAACAACAAGGGCAAACCCTCTTTTTGCAGATGCTGGTGAGGTGGTGTCTGTAGCAAAAGCCCAAAATAGGGCAATCACTAAAGATCCAAAGCTTTCCACAAAAAGATAGAATAAATAACCAAAAATTTTAGTAGATAGTAAAAACAAGCCAGTTCTACTAGCTATTTCATCGCCGCTGCCCCAAAAATTCCAAAGGAAAATACTAAAAATAAAAATAGCCGTAGAATAAATAATAGGGAGGATCACTAACATTTTTTCTCTAGAATTTTTTTCTATAAGTTTTGTGTAAAAAATAACAAGCGGCAGTAGCGCAAGTACAGATATTGTTTTTGCAAAAGGGATTTGTAGACTTCCTACAAGGGAAACAAATACGGCATCTTTTAGAGGTCTTAATGTCCAATAAATTCCTATGATAAGGGCAAAAATTCCTCCCATCCTTAGAAATTTTTTAAATTCACTGATTTCAAAATTCCCAAAATTAAATCTGCAAATTGATTGAAAAAATCGTAATATTTTACTTTCATTATTCATTATGTTCTCCTTTTTTTTGAAATTAAAGGATAGCATATTGATATTTAATAGTATTCTTGATATATTCGATATGATTAATCGAAAAAATCGATTTGAAAAATGGGGTAATTTATGACAAAGTTAGAGATTCAAAAATCAGAGGAACTCTTGTTGCAAAAATTAGAAAGTTCATTAAAAAATTTACGAATAGCTGATTTAAAATTATTTATAACAGCCGCATATATGAAAAATTTAGGAAAATCTGCTAAATTCCATAATTTGAGTCAAAGCGCAGCAAGTACCGCTATTTTAAGGGTGGAGAGTGCTTTTACGATGAATCTTTGTACCCATGAAAAACGAAGATTTTGCCTTACTAGAGAGGGAGAAATACTTTTGCCCAAACTAGAGGAGTGGGTGAATCAGCTAAGAAATTTAGTAATTGCTAAAGAGCCAACACCAATTCGCTTGGTTACAACTCATGCAATTGCACAAATAGCAGTTCCAGCTTTGCTTGCAATGGATAAAATTGAATTTAAACACCAAAGACCTGATAAAGCTTATGCAGCTATTGTTCATGGAGAGGCAGATATTGCCCTTGTTTTAGATAATGCTTCTTGGGGAGGGGTGATTGCTAGAGAGATTGGAAAGGGGAGTTTTCAACTTTACGCTAAAGATCCAAATACCCCTATTAAACCGGTACTCTTGCCGGAGGATCAAATGGAAGTTTTAGCCCTTAAACAATCGTTTCTCCAAATAAGGGGATACCCTCTTCAGATAAAAACTGTAATCCCAAGTTGGTCTTTGATAGCAAAGATTTGTAAAGACTCAGACGAGGTTGGCTTTTTGCCCGATTTTCTAGCCAAAAGATATGATTTATCCCCAGTTTATTGGCAAAGTGCTGTTTCAAGTTATAGGGTTCTTGCAATCTATAAAAATAGGGAAGATTTGAATGAGAGGTTAAACCGTTTAATCTTATCTTTACAAAAAGTATTTTAGATGAACCAGTTTATGAGGAGAAATATTCCTAGGATATAACCGATAAAAGCCAGAAAAAACAAGTAGTAGGACTGACAGTAACAGCTATTGCGCTATTTTTTTTAATAGGGATAATTTCTGGAGCTATAGAAACTTCTACCGATGGCGGGGCTTATGTGGATCCTGTCACAGACACTGTAAATAGCAATACAATCATAAGCGGCTAAAAACTTTTGCCTACTACAAGTGTAGTAAGCAAAACATCCTTTTTTAAGAGATTTTTCTAAAAAAAAGGGGGGGGGATGAACATCTACAAATTAGAAATAAGCAATATTAATAATAAATAAAAAAATGTTTATAATTTACAAATATTTTGTAAATAGGTATAATTAACTGCAAAATTAATTAATTTAGATTATTAGCGATGTTTTTTATTATTTCTTGCTTGCTTGCCACAGCATTATTTACCCAGCCAGATCTATTGATTACTCAGCCTTCAGGAAAAACAATAGACCAGCAAGTACATATTCAGGTTGAAAAACTTAAACCTTTTCAAAAGATTGAACTTTGCGCTGAAGCTAAAGACGAAAAAGGGAATATATGGTGTTCTCATGCTAGTTTTTCTGCAGATTCTCAAGGTCGAGTAGATCTATTTTCAAACTCTCCAAATAATAATTCTTCTTATGAAGGTGTTGATCCAATGGGTCTTTTTTGGTCTATGCTGCCAGTTTCGGGAGATACCTGCTCTAGTTTTAAATGTAAAAATGATAAAATTATTGTAGAAATTAAGCTTTATGTCAGAAATGAATTAGTCAAAAAGCAAACAGTAAGTTGTTATCTAAAATCCCCAGATGTCCAAAGAATCGATGTGAGAGAAAATGGCCTTGTAGGGGTTTTATTTCTCCCACCATCAAAGCACCCTCCTGCTGTAATCATCACACTCAGCGGTTCAAATGGGGGGTTAAGTGAAAATAGAGCCAAGCTCCTTGCTTCCAATGGATTTGCTGTGCTTGCTCTTGGCTATTTTGGTGTTGATTGTCTTCCATCAAATCTTCAAGAGATTCCTCTTGAATATTTTGAAACGGCATTTGCATGGTTAAAAAAGCAGCCGAATATCGATTCATCGCATATTGGCTTATATGGAGTCTCAAGGGGGGCGGAACTTTCTTTAATTTTAGGATCATTTTTTCCAAGCTCGGTACAGGCAATTGTCGCTATTGTTCCAAGTAGTGTAGTATATGGGGGGCTTAGAGAAACACCTGTGAATGCATGGATTTATGAAGGTAAACCAATTTTGCCTTTTGCGACGGTTTCACAAACAGATTTTGCTGATGGCAGAGGAAAAACCCGAGAAAATCCAGCAAATACTCGCCAGAGTTTTTTAGAAGGGATGAAAGACAAAGGTGCATTTGCCGCCGCAGCTATTGCTGTTGAAAACATTTGTTGCCCCATTCTTCTTATATCAGGGGGTGATGATCAGATGTGGCCATCTGATCTGTATGTACAACAAATCATCGATCGGCTTGAAAAGAAACATTCCTCTATCGTATGCCGATATTTACACTACCCAAGGGCAGGTCATGGAATTAATATCCCAAATCTTCCTATTGCTGAACCTGTTTATTACCACCCTATCAGCAACCTTTGGTTTTCGATGGGGGGAACTCGCTCTGCCGATGCAAAGGCATCCTCGGACTCTTGGAATAAATTAATTGCTTTTTTTCACGAATCTTTGGATTCAAAAAAAATAAGATAACTAAAAAAAATTGAACCTCTGATTTGATCGTATTTGCTATATCTTTTAAGCTTTTTAAGCTCGATAAGTTTTATGCAGAGATAATACAGATAAGGATCCTAGCCTACTACTACCCTTGTAGTAAGCTAGGATCCTTTAAAAAAAGTGGTTTATGGAAGTTTTAAAGTCTTTATTTGCGAGGGTTTGTCAGGGAGCTCAGGGCAGCGGAGGGGCAAAAATAAATCGGGCATCAAAGGTAAGCGATGAAAAAGCGGCCCAGGTTGCTACGCAATTATTTTCGGAAACTTCTAAGAAACCTGATGCAGCCCAAATATTTTTATTTTTGCGTAAGGTGAGTTAATTATTCAAAATAACCAATATAATAATTCATAAATAAAACGAACATTTTGATAGTTGTTAAGATAAAATCATTATTTCTTAAAAAAGTTCTCTATACTATCCTGCTTTTTGGCTTTAAAAGTAATTATTTAGTGAATAAAACGCTATATTAGGTTATCTAGAAATAGAATAAAGACCAAAAGCTATAAAATCAATCATAAATCAAATTCCTAAAATTTTCAAATTTATCCCTTTTGTTATGTTTACTCATGTCGGCCATATCATTAAAGACTCGATCAAGTCCATCACCTACTAAAATTGCACCAACGGTTTGAGCGGGTTGAAAAAGTACTCTCAATAAGTTGTTTAATTTCATCTCCAAAAAATAGTTAAACTTTATAAGAAAAAAATATAGTGTATTTAAATTTGGATTTTAAACAAACGAATTTTAGTGGAAATATTTTTGGGATTATCGTTTTTTTTATTGATGGATGTTTATTTCATTTTATGATACCCTGTGCTTGCATGTAGAGATAAACATCGGTTTTAAGGGGAAGAGTAAAACAATGGCGCTAGAAAGTTCAGATAAAAAAGTAAAAGAGATATGTGATCTACTTTATAAAGAGACAATTTTACCTGCAAAAGAGGAGTCGGAGCAGAGGATTTTAGATGCTAAAAAGCATGCAGAGGAGATAATTTTTTCTGCAAAGGAGCAAGCAAAAGCGATTTTTGAAGAAGGTGAAAAAAAGCTTGCAGGGGAGAAAAAAATCTATGAAGCTACCT
>JBIKKN010000088.1:0-4421 GCA_044360335.1 Chlamydiia bacterium
TAGAGGCAAAAGTCGGTCACATTCATTCAGGGCCCACAATCACTTCATTTGAAGTTCATCCAGCAATTGGGGTAAAGGTTCAAAAGATTAAAGCTTTAGAAAATGATATTGCTTTGAATTTACAAGCAAGATCTATTCGAATTATTGCCCCTATTCCAGGAAAAGCTGCAGTTGGGGTGGAAATTCCTTCAAGGATACCGCAAGAAGTTGGTTTTAAAGATATGTTAAATTCTTATAGAAAACTTGCGGTAAAGCATCATATTCCTGTGCTTTTAGGAAAGACAGTTCGTGGGGAAGATGTAATATGCGATTTAACAAAAATGCCACATTGCATTATTGCTGGGGCTACAGGATCTGGAAAATCTGTTTGTATCAACACAATGATTATGTCGATTTTGATGAACTCAACCCCTGACAAAGTAAAACTACTCCTTATTGATCCAAAAAAAGTGGAGCTTACTTTTTTTGCAAAAGTTCCCCACCTTATAGCGCCAGTTATAACCGAACCTGAGGGGGCTTATGCAGCGCTTAAGTGGATAGTAAAGGAGATGAAGTACCGCTATGAGATTTTAAAGAGGCTTGGAGTTAGAAATATTCATGCTTTTAACAAAAGAAAGATTGATAAAGAGTTTGAAGAGAGCTTAGATATGCAGATACCAAAAGAGATGTACTTTATGGTTGCAATCATTGATGAGTTTGCAGATTTAATGATGACATCGTCATCTGATTTAGAAACCCCTATTGCTCGAATTGCCCAAATGGCGCGCGCTGTTGGTATTCACTTAGTGCTTGCAACACAAAGACCTTCTAGAGAAGTGATCACAGGGCTTATAAAAGCTAATTTTCCAACAAGGATATCTTTTAAAGTATCCTCAAGGATCAATAGTCAGATTATTTTAGATGAAAATGGAGCAGAAAGTTTACTTGGAAATGGAGATATGCTTTTTTTACCACCTGGAACTGCGGAGATTCTTAGATGTCAGGGGGTATATGTTTCTGATGAAGATATTAAAAAAGTAGTAACTTATATCCAAGAGCGTTTCCCTACCAATTATCTTTTTGAATCTTTTGATATCGAATCATCCGATGATGCTATAATTGCAGAAAAAGAGGATGCTGAAGACCCCCTTTATGCAAAAGCATTAGAGATTGTGATAACTTTTAAAACTGCATCTACCACATTTTTACAAAGAAAATTAAAAATAGGTTATGCAAGGGCTGCATCTTTAATGGACGCTTTAGAGATAAATGGTGTTATAAGCCCTCAAGATGGCTCTCGCCCTCGAAAAATTCTTCGTGATGAAATAGAATAGACTTCTTTCGAAATTGTCTTTGATTTAAAAAAAGATCTATTTTTTTATCGTTTGTCCCACTTGAATAAAAGTTTCGGCATTTTTACCAAATAAAAGTCCATCTTTGTAGTGACCCATTTTACTCATATAAAGTAAAAGATCTGATTTCATTATTTTATTTTCTACAACAATACCTGTAATATACTCTGGTGGGATATTATCTTTGATCATAATTTCATTATCAGGGGTTGGATTTTTAAACTGCTTTGCTAAAAAATCGTGGATCCCATCTCGGGTATCATACTCACTTTCTTTTGCCCCCCAGGAAAACCAACTATCTGTAGTTCTATGACCTAAAATATCCTCTGGATATTGATATGTTCCAGATTCAATAACTTTTGGGTCCAAAAGAATCCTTATTCCACCTGTGAGTAAATGGGTGTACATAAGTTCATCATAACTTGTTTGAGATGTAATTACCTGAGCAAAAGCCGAGTCTCTAGCTCCTACAAAATCGTGATCTGCATTTAACCCTTTTTTTGTACTTCCGGCATTTGTCCTTAGTTCTTCTGAAAGAAGGCCAATTTGTAAAATGCAGGAGAGCCTTTTAAACAGTTCTTGAGGGTTGTTAGTACCTGTTAACATTGTTGTAAGGTGAAAATTTCCAAATTCTTCTTCCTGGGAGGATATCTTTTAGCTCCATTGTATCAAGGTAGCTATCAAAATAGCCTTTCATTTTAGGATCTTTTTGTATCATTTCCCTTTTTAATTCTTCTGTAGAAAGATTAAAAAATGCTTCAGAGCGCTCTAATTTAAATGCCTCCTCCGGTGACAGAGAGTGGAATAAATGTCCAAGTTTCATCCTTTGTAAATCATCAAGGGAAGATTGTTTAAGTGCATCTTCTAACCCAAGCATACAAAGAGTTTGATGAAGATTATAAATAGATTCCCCTTCCCTTAGGGTAACTTTTACTGTATCGTAGCTATTAATAAACTCTGGGCTAGATCCAATTTCTATAGTACCTTTCCCGATTATATCCACTTTACATGTGGTTTTAGTATTAAAGTCCCACCAATTTTTGGTTTTTTCCTCTAAAGTAGAAATTTTTATACCATCAATATTTGCTTTGTTTAAGATTAAAAAGGCTTTTAATTCTTTAGGGTTTTTACAAGCTTTTTGTAAAGCTTGAATATTTTCTTCGATCTTTTGACGAAACACATGATTTACTTTGAATTCAAGCTCTGTATAATCCTCTGTTTTTCTAAAAGTGATATTCATACCCTTAACAAGGCCACTGCCATATGCAGAAAAATGGGCACCAAAATCAAAGCAGTTTCCCTGATCGTCATAAAAAACAACTTTTCCATCCTCAATTTTTGATTCTAAGGAGGTTAAAGGGTGATCGTAAAGAGGGTTTATCTCTTTGCTATTTTTAATTTTTTCCAAAAGCTTAGTAAATTTATCCAAAGAATTTAAAAAATTTCTTCGTTGAATGGATTTAACCGTGTCATATGCATTTTTTGTTCGTATCAAGCCCATTGCAATTTTTGCAGCAAACTCAGGGTATTTAGCCTTTGAAAATTCGTCTGCGGCTTCATAAGTGCATAAAATTATTTTTAAGATAATGGATGCTAAAACAATTTCTAAAGATCCATAGCAAATCATCCCTATATAAAGGGTTGATGAAATACAAAGAAGTATTTCATTTAAAGCCTGCTTATATTCTTTTTGACTTAGATGCAAGATAAAATCTTTGATATTTTCTATAATATCGGCAAATGATGTGATCATTATCCCAATTTTAAAACTGAAAAAAACCCCTACAATAGAGATAACAGAAAGCGAAAGTTGAAAAATTTGATGTAGCTGATCAAAGCTTAATGCTTTTGCTCCATAAATATTTAAAATATTAGAAATAGATCTAATGCCATTCATTGTTAGAGAAATTATTTTCCCAGGTACAGAAAATAAAGCGATAAAAGGAAGGGCAATAAGAGCCACCCTTTTTATATTAGCGAATTTTTCCCTCTTATATTGTAGATCATGAGAGTATTGTCTATCATAATAATCAGGGGTATAGAGTTTATGATTTAAAAAATTTAGTATATTCAATTTTCTCCTTTATATTTTGTATTCCTATACAAGATAGGCACACTCTTGTAATAGCTTCGGCAGCTAATCCATTTTCAAATTCATAAGAGGCTTGATAGATGCTATAGCAAAAAGAAAAAGCAAAAGTTGCGATAAAAAGCTCAGAAGATGTAAAAATCATCGTTGCGATAAGCCCTATATTAGAAATAAGATCTAAAGATTCATTAAAAGCTTTTTTGTATTCATTTAGATCAATCAAAACAGCAATTTTTATAGTAGAGTTGAATAAATATAAGGCTGCACAAATTTTTAAGCCTGACAGAAAAGAAAAAACAGCTGAACTTAAAAAAAATATTTTTGCAGCCGAATCTATAAAAAGTCCGATCTTCTTAAGCTCCCCTCTATCTTCCCAACCAATTTTGTAACTATTTTTAGCTATTACGAAAATATTTTTTGCTAAATTTTTTGCGATATTAAAGCTTTTACATACGGATAAAATAGAAATTGCAAGAAAGGTTACTCTTTTTGCAATATTTTGTTTATATTCACTGATCTTTGTTTTTTTATTAGTTATCGGATTATACTGTAAACAATCATAAATATGTGGGGTCCAGGAAAGGAATGGATTGCTCATGATTTAATTCTTTTTATTTATTTTCCATTAATTATAAATTAAAAAGGAATTTATTTGTACGTTTATATATTTTTAATAATTTTATAATATAGTTTATTTAAATTTAAAAATATTTTTGTTATTCCTTCAGGGATTTTATTGGAGGAAAATTGATACTCACCTTTATAGAGGGTAAGGGCTATTTTAAAAGGTTTAAAAGGGGAGAAAAATGGGCGATAAACGAGGCTCGAACTCGCGACCTCCGGAACCACAATCCGGCGCTCTAACCAACTGAGCTACTATCGCCACACAACCTTTGAATTTGAAAAAGGTTTTTTTAATTAAATAATCTATTTAAAAAAAGAAAAATTTATCACTATAAGTACTATTATGTCAATAAGAATTCATCTAAATATATTAAGTA
>JBIKKN010000170.1:0-2779 GCA_044360335.1 Chlamydiia bacterium
TGGGCCCATTTTTCCTTTTGAAAACAAAAGTAAATCAAAAAGCAGCTAAAGAGGCAAAGTATGGAATGATCTAGGAAAGAAAGTTTTATAAGTAAAGGGGAAAAACCACTTCCATAGAGTAAAGTCTCTAAAAAAGGTTTAGAATACAATTCAGCTATTTTCCATATAAAAGGGGAGAAGGAAAATGGGTGAAAAACAAAAGCTAAAATCAATAAAAGGAGAGTTGGAATCATAGAAAGGGGGAAAAAAATATTATAAAACAAACCAAGTAAAGATACAAAGGGGAAATAAATACAAAAAATAGGTAAAAGCATAATTTGGATAGTTAAAGTTAGAAGGAAAGCAGAAATAAATGCTCGAAGTAAGTAGTAGGCAGATTTATCCAGCAAAGGCATTTGTTTTAAAGTTTTCCTATCCCTTCTTTCACAAATTTTATTTGTTAAAGAAAAGATATAAGAGCTCATAGTTAAAAGGGAAAAAGTTGCTAAAAAACTTAAACAAAAAGATAAGGTAAACATCGAATAAGGGTCTAGAATAAGAGCGCAAATCCCAGCTAAACCAAGGGCATTTAAAGGAAGGGAAAGTTTGGAAAATAAAATAGTTAAAAGATACACAGAAACACTAATCCAAGCTCTAGAGATGGATGGAAAGGGGCCGATAAATAAGAAGTAACCCCATGCAACGATTAAAAGTATGATTAGGGCGTGTTTTTTTTTAAAAAATACACACAAAGGGATGGAAAAGAGAAAAATCACCCAAGAAAAATGAAATCCAGAAATAGTAAGGGTATGGAGCATTCCAGATGCTAAAAATCTCCCTTTAATAAATGGATCAGAAATATTTGCTGTGGCAAGGGCGCAAAAATATCCTTGTACATCGGTATCTTTTACATATTTTTTTATTACTTTTTCTACTTTTTGTTTTAAATCAAATCTTTTTTGAGCAAAAGAAAAAGAATGTGCAATAGCCTTATAATTTATAACTTTTAAAAAATAGCCTGAGCAAGAGGATTTAATAATCCCATCAACAGCAAAACAAGAATCTATTTTTTCTGCCATTTTTCCATCCAGTGGAATCATACATTTTAATTTTTTAAACTCTTTTCCTTCTGCTGTTTTTAAGTATAAGATATTGGCTACAAGATATTTTTTATTTTCAAACTGAGTTAGTGAAATAGGCTCAATGTATGCTTTTACAAAAACATTTTGTAAAAGTGGAGGTTTTTCAAAATCCAAATAAAATAATAAGCAAGAGAAAATTGCAAGGGATAAATATCCAATTTTAAAAGAATGCTTTTTGTGAGTAAAGGCAAAAAAAAGGGGAAAAACCATTCCATAAAAGAGCATTCCACCAGAAAGTAGGGATGCAAAAATAAAAAGGGCAGGAAACCTTTCCCAAGAAAAGCAAAAGCTGTGTTTAAAATTAATGATCGATAAAGGGAGCTTGTATTTTTTCATTTTGTAGACTTTCCTTAAAATTTAAGGTGAGTTAGAAGATCAAGGTTGCATCCAAAAGATGATTAAAGTATATTCTTTTTTCATATGGAAAAGAAAAAATGCGTAATCACAGGAATTGGAATTCTCTCTTGTTTTGGATCTGATAAAGAAAAATACTATCAAAATTTATTAGATGGAAAAAGTGGTGTGGAGCTTTTAGATTTAGAAGTTCCAGGACTTGAAAATTTATTTGCCGCAAAAGTAAAAGATTTTTGTGTAGAAGATTTTTTCGATAAAAAAAATGCAAGAAGGGTTGATCCAGCAATAGCATATGCAGTTGCCGCAGCATCTTTGGCGTTAAAAGATTGTAAGGTTGATTTAAAAGAAATAGATAAAAATCGAGCAGGGGTATTAATTGGTACAGGGGTTGGAGGAATGTATACAATTGATAAGAATTTGTTTGTTGCAAATACAAAGAATTATTCTAAAGTTTCGCCATTTTTTATTCCCCATATTCTTAATAATATGCTTGGGGCAATTGTTGCAATAGAACATGGCTTTAAAGGGTTAAACTATGCTATTTCTACAGCGTGTGCCACATCGAATCATTGTTTGCTTGCTGCAAAACGTCATATTGAATATGGGGATTGTGATATTATGATTTCAGGGGGGGTAGAAGCTTCGGTAAATGCCCCTTGCTTTGCAGGTTTTACAGCTTTACATGCTCTTTCAAAAAATTATAAAAATCCAAAAGGGGCATCTAAACCTTTTGATAAAAATAGAGATGGTTTTGTATTAGGGGAGGGGGCTGGAATCTTTATTTTAGAAAGTGAGGAGCACGCTTTAAAAAGGGGGGCAAAAATTTATGGTGAAATTTCAGGTGGATTTATAAATTCTGATGCCTACCATATGACAAACCCTTTATCCGATGGGTCAGAGGTTGCAAGATGCATGAAAGAAGCTATAAAAAGTGCAAATCTTTCTCCTGAGGATATCGATTATATAAATGCTCATGGAACATCTACACCAATTGGTGATTTATGTGAGATAAAAGCTATAAAAACTGTTTTTGCAAATAATAAAAAGCTTCCAAAAATAAATAGCACTAAATCAATTATTGGCCATACCCTTGGAGCTTCAGGAGGTTTAGAGCTTGTTGCAATTTTAATGGCTATGGAAACTTGTAAACTTCATCCAACAATTAATGTGGAGGAAAAAGAAGAAGAGCTTGGAGATTTTGATATTTTAGATAGAGGAAAAATAAATTATCAGGTTAATCATGCGATCTCAAATTCTTTTGGATTTGGTGGGCATAATAGTGTTTTGGTGGTTTCAAAAAAATA
>JBIKKN010000032.1:0-7837 GCA_044360335.1 Chlamydiia bacterium
AGGGGTAAAATATGACAGCTATTGCTATAAAATGGGGAAAAAAGCTCCATTTATCATGGATAAAAACTGCTTTAGAGGTAGTTATTGCAAGTGCTTGTATAGCTTTATCGGCTCCATTTACTCTTTTTCTTCCATTTTCACCAGTGCCGGTTGTTTTACAAATGAATGTTGCATTTTTTCTAGCCTATTTACTTGGTCCAAAAAAAGGGATTTTTGCTGTAGGTTTATTTTTAATGGAGGGTTTTTTTGGTTTACCTGTATTTGCAGGAGGCCTATTTGGGATACAAAGCTTTATAGGCCATCGTGGTGGTTACCTATTTGGATATTTTATTGCAGCCTATATAATCAGTAATTTTAACCCAAAAAAATCAATCGATTATTTTAAAATGTACCTTTTAGCAAATTTAGCTGTTTATTTTTTTGGATTTATTTGGCTTGCAACTTTTATAGGATTTTACCAAGCATTTACCCTTGGCATTTTTCCATTTATGGTTGGTGATTTTATAAAAAATATCTGCATCACAAAATTAACGATTTTTTATAAAGAATCTAAGATTTTCTAAAACTTAGGTTATTAAGAAGAGGTGTTTGAGCTGTTAACAAATACTCGGCCAGCAAGAGGGGCTGCAGTTTTTTGCGGAATAATAAAATTTATAGCAAGAGAGGTGATAGGATCGTTTTTTGGGAGATTTTTTTGAATTTCTCTGCTATATAAATTTAAGTTAACAAAATTAGATTTAGGTTGTATTTCCATTTTTACTCCGAAAAAAATTAAGTGGATATTAATCTATCTTTAAAATAAAGTTATGAAGTTTGTCAACAAAAAAATTTAATAATTTTTATGAGGTTTAAGGTAGCTATGAAAAAAATATCTATAAAAGATTTTGGTGTTTTAGCGTTAATATATGGGGCGGTTTTGCTTTTGCAAATAGTGTCTGCGCTCTTTATGGTAGAGAGTATTCCTAATTGGTATGCTAATTTAGTAAAACCATCATTTAATCCCCCAGATTATATTTTTGGCCCTGTTTGGACAGTTTTATATATTTTAATGTCCCTTAGCATTTGGATTGTTTATTTAACAAAGGGAGATAGTAAGGTAAAAAGTCTTTGTTATTCTCTTTTTGGATTGCAGATGGTAGTAAATTATTTATGGACGATTTTATTTTTTTTAGTGAAAAGTCCATTTCTAGCTTTTATTGATATCCTATTTTTAATATTTCTAATTATTCTGTGTATGCGCACTTTTAAAAAAGTAAGTAGGATTGCCTCCTTTTTGTTATTACCTTATTTAATTTGGGTAATGTTTGCCGCTATATTAAATATTTCTATAGTTATATTGAATGGAGTTTCTATTTAAATTTAAAAAAAAGAGATGGGCAAAAGTTTGAAAATCTTGTATAATACCCTTCATAATTATTGAAAAGGACAAAAGCCAATGCTAAAAAGATTTTTAAGTAAAATAATTTTGCAGAAAATTTATCTTTCTTTAAGATTAAGGTATAAATTCGTTGTAAAAGGAAAAGAGCTTTTAAAAGATAAAAAGCTGCAAGAAAAGGGGGTGTTAATCCTCCCAAATCATCCAACAGTTGGCTTAGATCCCCTTATTGTAAGTAAATTTGTAGTAAGCTATTTTGATATTGCCCCCCTTGTTGCAGAAGAGTTTTATAATTTTTGGTTGCTTAAACCCTTTATGTGGTGTACAAAAGCAAAGCCTGTAATGAATTTTGATAATGCTGTTACAGATTATAAATTTAAGCAAACAGAAATTTTATATAAAGAGGTGGTAGAGGCTTTAAAAAAAGGGGAAAAGATTTTACTTTATCCGGCCGCTGGAATAAAAAGGGAAGGTAAAGAAAGAATAGGGGGAAGATCTTTAGCATACGGGTTAATGCAAGATGCTCCAGATACCGAAATTTTACTTGTAAGAGTTTCAGGTCTTTGGGGGAGCTGTTTTTCTACAGCCCAATCAGAAGGAAAAACCCCAAATTTAGCAGCTCTTTTTTTTAAGTCGGTTCTTAAAATTTTATCCAATGGAATATTTTTTTCTCCACGTAGGAGAGTTTTAATAGAATTTGTAAGGCCATCAAAAGATTTCCCTAAGCATGCTTCAAAGATGGAATTTAATAAAGCTTTGGAAAATTTTTACAATTTTTATCCCACAGAAAAAAGTTTGTATGAAAATAAAATCACAGACAAAGATAGGGTAGCTGAAGAGCCTTTGATCCTAATAAAAGAGCATTTTTGGTCTAAAAAATTGCCTAAAGCAAAAATATTAAAGCCAGAAAAATGTATGTTTGAAGATTTATATATTCCAGGGCAAGTGCGCAGAAATATTTTATTTGAACTTTCAGAGTTATCTGGTAAATCTGTAAAAGATATTAAAGATGGGGATGATTTAATCTATGACATTGGATTAGATTCGATGGATATAGCAACTGTTTATACCTATATTGATGCCCATTTTGATTTAGATACAGATATTGAGCCGGGGGATTTAAAAACAGTAAGAGATTTATTTCTTGCAGCGATGAAATTGAATAAAAACAAGAAAAAGAAAGATGTAGAAGAAAGTGCTAAAAGCTGGCCTCAGGAAAGAAGGGGTCGAAAAGAACCAAAATTTCCGGATGCCTCTACAATTATTGAATCATTTCTTGCAACATGTGATAGAATGGCAACTTCCCCTTGTTGCGCAGATCAAATAGCAGGGGTACTTGATTATCAGACAATGAAAAGATCAGCTATTATACTTTCTGAAAAAATAAGGAAATTAGATGGCGATTATATAGGAGTACTTTTGCCATCTACTGCAGCAACATATATTGTCCAAATGGCAATTTATTTAGCAGGAAAAATTCCAGTTCCCCTTAATTGGACAGTTGGTACGTATTTTATGTCTCATGCAATTAAACTTGTAGACTTAAGACACATTCTTACTTCAAATAAATTTTTAAAAAGGTTAGAGCAGGTAGATCTTGGAGATGCTATGGATAAAATAGTAGCTTTAGAAGATATGAAAAAGGATATATCTTTTTTAGATAAGATTAAAGGGGTGATAAATGCTAAAAAATCAGCGAAAAAATTGATTAAAAAGTATTGTCCAAATATCTCTTCAAATGATACTGCAGTTATGCTTTTTACAAGTGGAACAACAGCCCTTCCAAAAGCTGTGCCCCTTTCGCATAAAAATATATTATCCAATCAAAAGGGATCTTTTGAAAGGATGAACTTTACAAGTGAAGATGTGCTTTTAAAATGTCTTCCCCCTTTTCATGTATTTGGCTGGAGTCTTGGTATTATGCCGTTGCTTACAGGTATACGGGTTTATTTTTCTCCAGATCCTTTGGACGGGGCAACTTTATCAAAAGAGATTTTAAAATGGAAGTGTACTATCCTTATGATGGCTCCAACTTTTCTTGCTCATTTATTTAAAGTTGCAAGCATCGGGCAGTTAAAAACTCTAAGAGTTGTTATTTCAGGGGCGGAAAAAGCCCAAGCAAGTTTACTTGAGTTTATAAAAAAATTAGGGCATGTAAAATTTTTAGAAGGTTATGGCCTTACTGAAACATCACCAATTTTATCTTGTGGTAATGTACACGAAGATCAAATGTTAGGGGTTGGAAAAATTGTAAGTTCTTGTGAAGTTATTATTATGAATGTAGATTCTCATGAAAAGATGGTAGATCCTCATCAAGTGGGGGAAGTTTTAGCAAGTGGGGACTCAGTTTTTTCTGGGTATTATAAACAAGATAATAGAGATGTATTTATTCAAATAGATGGGAAGAAATATTATCGCACTGGGGATCTTGGCTATTTTGATGAGCATGGTAATTTATTTTTAGAAGGGCGTTTAAAGTTAAGTTTTAAAAGGGGCGGAGAGATGATAAGCTCTCAGGCTATTGAAAGTACATTAACTCAGTGTGCCAAAGAGAAAAAGTGGGTAGAGGAGGATTCTGTATTGTCAGGTATTTTTGCAGTTGTCCCAAAAGAAAAGGAGGGGTCAAGTACTCGTATTGTTTTATTTACTCCATTAAAAGTATCTTTAGAGCAAATAAATGCATCTTTAAAAGAAAAAGGTTTTGCAAGGCTTTATAAAATCAATGAAATAATAGCTTTAAAAGAGATGCCGCTTTTAAGATCTGGAAAAATCAATTATCGTGAGCTCTTTGAAAAAGTAAACAGCCAAAATACTTTAGAAAAAGGATAAAGATGTTAATTTTTGATACAAAGTATAGAAAAAAAGTAACTCTTGCTCCGAAAAAAGATAATACTATTTTTATGTATACATGCGGCCCAACAGTATATAATTATGTACACATTGGCAATCTTAGAACATTTGTTTTTGAAGATTTACTAAGAAGAGTGATTAAATTTTGTGGAATGGGCGTTTTTCAAGTGATGAATCTTACAGATGTAGATGATAAGACGATAAAAGGGGCCACAGAAAAAAATATTTCTTTAGCAGAGTTTACAGCGCCGTTTGAAAAATCTTTTATGGAAGATTTAAAAACTTTAATGGTGGAGCCTGCGGAAAAATATCCTAAGGCTACAGATTTTATTCAAGAGATGATAGCTATGATTTTAAAGCTTATAAAAAAAGATTATGCCTATCAAACAGATACAGATGTATTTTTTAGGATTGCAAAGTTTAAAAAATATGGGGAGCTTTCTCATTTAAATTTAGATGAGCTTAAAAATGGCGGCTCCCTTCGAGTTTGCTCTGATGAATATGACAAAGAAAATCTATCGGATTTTGTATTATGGAAAGGTTACAACCCCCTAAAAGATGGAAATATATATTGGGATAGCCCTTTTGGCAAAGGTAGACCTGGCTGGCATATTGAATGTTCTTGTATGAGTATGCATTATTTAGGGGACAGTTTTGATCTTCATACTGGAGGAGTAGATAACATTTTCCCTCATCATGAAAATGAGATTGCCCAATCGGAAGCATGTACAAATAAAACTTTTGCAAGGCATTGGATGCATAGTGAGCATTTACTTGTGGAAGGAAAAAAGATGTCTAAGAGCCTTGGTAATTATTATACTTTACCAGATTTACTTAACAAAGGATATTCAGGAAGAGAGATAAGAGCTTTATTTTTATCTAGTCATTACAGAGCTCAGCTAAATTTTACTTTTGAGGGATTATCTTCTATTCGAGGTAGTTTATCAAGGATAGATAGTTTTATTCAAAGGCTTAATTCTATGCAAGGGGATGAGCAAATAGATATTTCCCATTATGAAAAAGAATTTAAACAGTCTTTAGAAGATGATTTAAATACACCCAAAGCATTTGCTGTTTTATTTGATTTAATTCGTTTTTGTAATGGGCAGATGGATCAAAAAGATGTGAATACAAAAAATATTTTATCTGTTTTAGAGCAGTGGAATAGTATATTTGCTTTTATTTTTGTAGAAGAGAAGGAGCAAATAGAAGATTATATAACAGAGGCTGCAAACAAGCGTTTTATCGCAAGAGGGCAAAAAGATTATCAAACAGCAGATGCTATGAGAAAATTAATAGAAAAGGCAGGATATACCGTCGAAGATAGGAAAGATATGTGCAGTGTAAAGAAAAAGGAGATTTAAATGCAAACGCAAGCTCAAGAGAAATATCACGAATATGAAGAGTATAAAAATAGATTAAAGAAGTTAGAAGAGATAAAGGAGCTTGGGATTGATCCATATCCACATAAATTTGAAAATACACATTCAATTAAGCATCTAGTGTCAAAGTATAACGATCAAGGAGAAATTGGCTCTTTTGAAGATGCTATGGAAAAAAAGTCAGACCATGTGGCTACAGCTGGTAGAATAGTTCTTCATAGGACTATGGGAAAAAATATTTTTGCATCTATTCAAGAGGGGGGGGAAAGAATTCAGCTTCTTTTTAATAGGGATACTACAAAAGTTACCTCTCTTAAGGAAAATAACGAAATTTCTTCCCATAAGTTTTTAGAAAAAAAGCTTGATCTTGGTGATATTATTGGGGTGGAGGGTTATGTTTTTCGTACAAACAAAGGGGAGCTTACAATTTTTGCTTTTACTGTTACCCTTTTAACAAAATCGATATTACCTCTTCCTGATAAGCACAGTGGTTTAGTGGATAAAGAAGTAAGGTATAGAAAAAGATGGCTTGATTTAATTGCTTCAAAGGAAGTAATGGATACATTTATTATGAGCAGTAAAATCACTTCACTTTTGAGAAAATATTTAGATGATGCAGGATTTTTAAGTGTAGAAACACCTATTTTAGAAAATTTATATGGGGGAGCTCAAGCAAAACCATTTATTACCCATTTAAATGCTCTTAAAAAGGATTTATTTTTAAGGATAGCAACAGAGCTTCCTTTAAAAAAGCTTTTAGTTGGCGGCATTCCAAGAGTGTATCAAGTGGGGAAAATATTTAGAAATGAGGGAATTGATGCAACGCATAACCCTGAGTTTACCTCTGTTGAGTATTATGCCTCCTATTGGGACTATAAAGATATGATGAAATTTACAGAAAATTTATATGTTTTTATAGCAAAAGAGCTTTTTGGAACAACAAAGATTGGAGAGAGAAAAGATCGATCCGGAAAAGTTCATCAAATAGATGTAAAGGCTCCATGGATTAAAATGACAATGAAAGATGCTATTAAAACATATGCAAAATACGATGTGGATAAAATGACCGAGGAGGAGATGATCAAAGAGTTAAAGACAAAGTCTGAGATAAATCATACCAAATTGAAAAATCCAGGTAGGGGGCTTTTAATTTCTTATATGTTTGAAGAGTTTGCAGAAAATTTTTTAATTCAGCCACATTTTATTACAGATCACCCTATAGAAACAACTCCTCTTTGTAAGTTACATAGGGATGAGCGTTATGCAAAAGAAGGAATTGTAGAGCGTTTTGAAGCTTTTATCCTTGGATTTGAAGCGTGTAATGGGTATTCAGAATTAAACGATCCAATATTGCAAAGAAAGTTGTTAGAAAAGCAACAAGAGCTGCTTGATAAAGGAGATGAAGAAGCATCTCCGCTGGATGAGGAGTTTATTGAAGCTATATGTCAAGGGATGCCACCATCTTCTGGTAATGGTATTGGGGTAGATCGTTTAATTATGCTTTTTACTGGGGAAGTTTCTATTAAAGATGTACTTTTTTTCCCTATGATGAGATAAATTATTAACTCACCTTACGCAAATATTTTTATTTTTGCGTAAGGTGAGTTTTTAAGAGAAAGTGGAAGTTGCGTTAATATCAATAAGTAGTCGTACTTTTGAAGGAATTTTAATAGGGTGATTTTTTAGTACGCTACTTAGTTTATTAGTAGTTTTAGATTTGATGATAATTTGAAAGCGGAATTTATCTTTAATTTTTGCATACCCACAAGCAATAGGTTTGTAAATGGATATTTCATCACCAAGGGTATTTTTTAAAAAAGTGTAAAAGTTATCTGCTGTTTTATTTGCCATTATTTTATCGATAGAAGTAAAAATAAGTTTAGATATTTTAAAATATGGTGGGAAGTTACATAGTTTTCTATCCGCTAATTCAGATTTAATAAAGCCTTTGAAATCGTCATTTAAGCATGCTTTCATTACAGGGTGCTCAGGGTAGTAAGTTTGAATTAGAGCAAGCCCTTTAAGCTCTCCTCTTCCTGATCTACCTACAACTTGTGTGATCACTTGAAATAGTGATTCAGAAGATCTATAGTCAGGAATATGTAGGGAGCTGTCAGCTCCTACAACGGCTGAAAGGGTAACAAGGGGGAAATCTAACCCTTTTGCGATCATCTGAGTACCAATTAACAGATCTGCTTTTCCAGCCCTAAATTGTTTTAAAATTGTCTCG
>JBIKKN010000166.1:0-2814 GCA_044360335.1 Chlamydiia bacterium
CTTCCAAAGCAACTTCTTACTCCTTTTGTCAAATATAAAATAACTTTAATAGGTTAAAGGTTTTTATTGAAAAAAAAACTCGGGTATGAGATAAATAAATACTTGTTTAGAATGTTGGATTTTTATATACTCGCTTCAAAAATTTTAAAGTTTTAAAAAATGGCAAAAAAGAAAGCACGTCAAGTTATCACTTTAGAAAGCACAGAGAGCAAGTTTAGAACATCTACAGTAAAAAATTCGAAGAACACCACTTCGAGATTAGAGCTGATGAAGTATGATCCAACTCTTCGCAAGCATGTTATGTTTAAAGAGAAAAAGTAAAATAATTGTTTGAGTTATCTATATTACGTCGTTATCTGCTACCTAAGAGGAAGAGACTCTCTCTTACTTTAATTGCGCTAATGTCTGTTTTTGTGATTTCTCTTGTTGTTTGGCTTCTAATATTATTCTTATCGATCACTGAGGGTATTGAAAAAAACTGGTTAGGGAGGCTTACCTCTTTGAATGCACCAATTAGAATAACTCCCACAGAAGAATATTATAGATCTTATTATTATCTAATAGATGAACACTCTTATGCATCAGGTTATGAGAAGAAAACTTTTCATGAAAAGCTTACTGCAAAACTCTCTGATCCATATGATAGTTCCATCGATAGTGAACTACCTCTTTATATTCCAAAGCCTGTTCAAAGCAGCAGAGGTGGTTTATTAGATCTTACAAAAGAGGTTGCAAAATCCATTGCATCTGTTCCAAAAGAAATTGAGCAAGTTAAATCCCACGACTATCAAATGGGGGGAGCTCTCCTTCGACTAACTCTTGCTAGAAAGGCAGTAGATCAACCCTATAGCTTAACCCCAGCTCTTAATTTTTTAACTCAAGCTTCCTATGTAAACTCTATACCCATGGAAAAAGGGCCCCTTCACTCCCTTATTACAAAGCCAGCAGTAGAAGATATTAACCACCTTATCTACCTGGCTGAAATAAATAGAGATATTACCCTTGCTGACATTCCAGAGCAAAAACAAGGGGAGGCTAATTTATTAGCAGATAGACTTTCCCCTATTTTTAATAATATTCATATCTTAACTTTTAAAACGTTAAATAAATTTAGCTTACCTCAAGAAATAATAAAAGATCCACTTGTTGCCTTTGCAAGAAAATCTCGTGGGGAAATATTTTATTTTATGGTTCCGGAAAAGGAAACGGAAAAATCTCCTGAGGGGGATTTTGTTAAAGGGGTGATAAAAACCTATGATGACCATTTAATTTTTATCGAAAATGGTAGTTTAAAAGCAGAAAGGGTAGATGTTACTGCTCCAATTTTTTTAACAAAGTCTATAAATTTTAAAGGTGATATTGATCATTTAGCTTTACTTGAAGCTGTAAGTTTACCTGATATTTTAATATCTGCAAAAATTACTATTCAAGATAAACTCTATACACCTTTGATTTCTTGGAAAGATATTGAAATTGCTGAAGCTGTAATAGAAACTACATTTTCAACAGATCCAAAAACTCCCCCACCATGGGCATATTTTGTAAATAATAACCTTGTATTACAAAATGGAGGGGTTCTTCTGCCTATCCATTTTAAAGAGCAAGGGTGCTTAATTGGTGATGATGGGTATTTTTCTTTTGGTAAAAGCTCCCCTATGATGGTCTCTGAGCAAAGAAAGAAAATTTACACCTCAGGATTTTATGATCCAGGTGTAATAAGCACTGGCATTCGTTATATATTAACATCTAGAGATATGGTAAGTAGCATTTCTTCAAAAGAGGAAAGTTTAATTATAGACCCATTAATGGCAAATGGCTTTCAGCTTTGGTTTGCAAGTACAATGAAAGCCTCTGAAGTAACAAACTTTTTACGAAAAGATTTCAAAGAAAGGGGAATAGATCCTTATTTTACCGTTACCCCTTTTTATGAATATGACTTTGCAAAAGACCTTATAGGGCAATTTCAAAGTGATAGAGATCTTTTTATGCTAATTGGCGTTATCATACTTCTTGTTGCAGTATGCAATATCATCACCCTTTTATTACTTCTTGTTCATGATAAAAAAACAGAAATTGGAATTTTCTTATCTCTTGGTGCATCAAAAGTTAAAATTTCCACAATCTTTGCTTTAGCTGGGGTATTTTTAGGTGGTCTTAGTACATTAATAGGTAGTTTACTTGCTTACTTAACTTTAAAAAATATAGATTCCCTTGTTTGGTTATTAAATACAATTGAAGGGAGAGACGCTTTTAATACTGCTTTTTATGGCTCATCTTTGCCAAATGAATTTAGCATTCTAGCCTTTACCTTTATTGCAATATCTGCCCCTTTACTATCCCTTGGTGCAGGGCTAATCCCTGCAATAAAAGCATGTAGACTGCGGCCATCACAAATATTGAGGTCTGAATGAACGAGCAATCGGATGTATTATTTTCAGCAAAGGGTATTGTGAAAAACTTTTACTACCCAGAAAAAGTAGAGCTCCTTAAGGGGCTTAGCTTATACGTAAAATATGGAGAGTCAGTATCTATTACAGGGCCATCTGGCTCTGGTAAAAGTACCATTCTCTCGATTTTAGGAACTTTAGATAAAGCAGATAATGGAGAGCTCTTCTTATTTGGTAAATCCTTACCAAAAAGAAATTTTGCAAAAATCCGAAATGAACACATTGGTTTTATCTATCAAAATCACAACCTTCTAGATGAGTATACTGTGATGGAAAATCTCCTTATCAAAGCGCAAATTGGGAGAAAAAGCATATCCAAAAATTCTGAAAGCTACAATTTAGCACTCTCTCTACTTGAAGGGATGAA
>JBIKKN010000093.1:0-4324 GCA_044360335.1 Chlamydiia bacterium
TGTAAAATGCTCTTTTTATACTCAACTTCTAGTAAGCATTTACCTTGTTCACTCCATACCGTTAATCTATCTGTAGCTTTTCCATTTAAGTATCTAACCATTATAGCAAGTTTTCCTGAAGGGTATGAGGTAGACATTTCCCCATCTAATTTCCCATTCCTATCAAAAATCAATATTCTAGCGTCTTTTTCGTTATATTTTGGATCTGATTTATAAAAAGTAATATGTACTCCCTGTTTCACTCCGTCTGTAAAATATCCTTTAAAAGCATCTACCCCATTGTCATGCCAGCCATGGATATGTCCATGTGCCTTCCCATCTTTAAAGGGGAGTTTTGCTTTTAAAGTTCCATCTGGCCAATATTCGGTGTATTCTCCTAACCCTACGGGTTGGGTTTTTATAGCCTTGGTAATTCTTCCGATAAAAGCCTTATCAAAATAATCATCTATCAGCCCTTCTGTCATCTCTAGCACGTGATTATCCAAAGTGGTTACATCATACTTTATCCCTAAAAATTTGCTCTCCCACTCCCTATTTATCTCTTTTGGACTCTCAACAATAACATCATTTCCAAACATAAAAGCCACCCCTAATAATAAACTACCTTTGATCGCCCACATAAAATCCCCCTCGATCTTCTATTGAATTTTCTATATATTTTTTTAAAATATTGCTATACGTATACCCTTGAAAATCATGACCTGGAAAGGGCTCTTTACCCCGATCTTCGGGACCATTAATCAGATTGACCCAGGCAACATTATACTTAGCTGAATTTTTTTTAGCAAATGGGCCTGTAACCCAATCTTGTTTGGCATAACAGTTACGAGGATCTATACCATAGGTTTTTGGTATACAGCTTAATGGGCCCAAGGCTAAAATATGAACATTTTTATGCATCCATTTTTTATCGTCATCGGACAGAAGGTTGCGGGCGTGTTTGCAGATGATGCCCCCTTCGCTGTGGCAGATGTGGAGGGATTTGGCTTTTGGGCAATGTTTGCTCATGATTTCTTTTTCTTCTTTGAAAAAGGCAGCTAAGTTGTAGGCGCTTTTACTTGGAAAGCCAAGTAGCTCTTTAAAAACGCGAAAGCAGTCCCAAAAAAGACCTTCGGTTTGGTTGTATATTCCTATAACCAAAGCCCCTTGGGGGCATTTTGCTGCTACAGCATGGGTGTTTGATTTAAAAAGATCGGTAGAACAATTCATTCCATTCATATAGCTAACAAGGCCTATTTGATTCTCTGCCCCTTTTAAAAGGTCGGGGATGTGGTCCATCATATTAAAATACCCCCGCGATTTTTCTTCATCGGTAAAAGTAAAAGTATACTCTCTATTGCAAATTGCTAAAAGCTCCATTTGCTGACCGTTGATAATTGCCGTGCCAAATAAATCACCAGAGAATCTAAAATTATCAGAGGTAAATGGGCATGGATTAATGTGGTTTGGAAACTTACTGTAATCGAAATTAGGATCATTGTTAATTCGAAAATAAAACTCAGATTCAAGACCAAACTGATCGAGTCTATTTAGTGGGTCGTTAAGATTAAATTGGTAGAGGTTGCGGCTATCTTTAAAGCCTAAGGGGTCGGGAGAGAGCCATCTTTTTAGTTTAGGATCGTAAAATCTTTTTCCAAAAAATATAAGCCCTTCTTCTGATCTTTTGGAGCAAAAGCGCCATGGATTGGTATAATTGGAATGTTTTGTTTCTCCAAAGGCGTTATATTCAAACTTTTCCGCAATACCATCAAATCTATCAATAATAGCGATAATATTTCCTTGCAGATCATGCAGTGGAATGTAGGGTCTACCAAAAAATTCAAGCATGATAGATGCGCCCACATCCCCTTTAACACCGAGGCCAAGGACTTTTAGCTCAGTAATTCTCCCTTGTTTATTGATTTTTCCAATTTCAAACTCCCCATCGTAAAGGTAGAAGTCATTATTTTTAGACACAAGTCTTGAGAGGGGGTCATAAGTAAAAGTTACTTTTTTACCCTTTGGATATTCAATAGCTGTTAATCTATTTAGCGCGTCGTAGGTATAAAAAGTATCATTACGTTTTATTAAATTACCGTTGCTATCATAGGAAAATTGTTCAGAATCGGTGGAAACTATTTGGTTAAGGTTATTTATTTCATATTCTTTGGGATTTCCAAGGGAATCAAAATTATAATTTATCCCCCCCTCTTTTGTAAGTTGATTTAAGCTGTCGTAAAAGTACTCTTTGTTACCGCCGATAGAATCCATTTTTTTTGTAATAAGGTTTGAGAGGTTAAACCAAACTCCTACCTTATGAAAGGGGCTCTCAAGGGAAATAGGCCTTTGCATAAAATCGCGGCAAGTTTTTGCTATTCCAAAATAAAAGGGGAGCTTTTCTTCTTTTACATGATGATTTAAGTCAAACTTTGTATACTCATGCTGGTATAAAAGCTTTTTATTTTTATCATACCTTGAAACTTTATTCATATAGCCACCCCTGTAGCTATAAAAAATAGAGCTTCCATCAGGTAGGTAAACCTCCTTTTTCCTACCATAAAGATCATAATACCAGGAGGTTTTAAAACCAGAAAAGCTCACCTCCTCACAAACTTCATGGAATTTTGTATATTTTTGCTCTAAAGTTTTTCCTAAAATTAGATCTGTTATTTTTGTTAGATCCACTCCTGTATACTCATATTCATACCAAACAGAATTATCTGTTGCTTTTAACTCTAAGATTCTATCAGCGCAATCGTACTTATACTCTAATGTGACTCCATTTGGTGTGGTTTTAGTGGCAACTCTCCCTTTAATATCATAGCAGAAGCTTGTTTTTTTTATCGCCGATTCAGTTTCTAAAATTACTCGCCCCATTAAGTCGTAATCATACTCTACTTCTAAATCGTGCACCTCTGTATAACGTCTTTTAAGGTTTCCGCCCCTATCATAAAAAAAGTTTTCAGCAAAAGTAAGCTCCCCATCTTTGGATCTTTTTTCCTTTCTAACTACTCTTTTTAGGGCATCAAAAACTTCGATAGACCTGTTGAAAGTTGGGTCAATTTCTATTCGATTGTTTCCATCATAAATATATTCAGTAACTCCTCCTAAAGGATCAATATGTTTAATTAAAGCCCCTTCTTCATCCCAAAAAAATAAATCTGTAGCATCTCCATCTTCTGTATGTTTAATAGCTTTTTTCTTCCTTCCCTCTTTATCATATTCATAGGAAATTTTATTAAAGCCATTTTGAGAAGTTTGGATAACTCTGCCTTGAGTGTCATGCTCCTCTGTGTTAAAAAGCTCCCCGCATTTTGTCAGACAAACATATCCCATCCGATCGTAGAAAAATTCTTTTTTTCTACCTTCGCAATCTTCTGAAATTTTCCTTAAAAATTCATCATATTCATAGATAGTTACAAGCCCTGATGGATCTGTATATGATTTTAAAACTCTTCCATCATATTCCCACCTTTCTTCAAAAAGCTCTGATTGTTTTAATATCAATCTATTTAAAGCATCGTAAACATACCTAGTTTTTGTACCATCTTTATCTACCGACTCTTTAAGCTCGCCATTATTGTAATAACTATTGGTAATAATACTCCCATCTGGGAAGATTGTTTTTATAGGCTTTTTAAAAATATTATATTCTGAAATTGTTTTTGCCCCAGATGGAGAAGTTTCACAAATTACATTGCCATTTGTATCATATTCATAAAAAATTTCAGGAAAATACGGCTCCCCATTTTCATCTAAAACCTCTGGAAGAGTTTTTTTTATTACTCTACCAAATTCATCATATGCAAAGGAAGTTTCCGCCCCATTTGAAATTTTTTCTTTTATAATTCTACCCTTATTATCATAAGTATTTATACATACCTTGCCATTCATCGAGCAAATAATAGGTAAATTATGTGTATTATATTTAATGTATTTTTTTCCTGATCCAATCTCTTTAATTTCATTCGGGAGGCCGTAAATATTAAACTTATAAGTATTTTGTTCCAAAGAAGAGTAATACTGCCCGTCCATTCTCCCTTTTTCATCATAAGTAAATAAAATTTGATTAAATGCATTACCCTCTTTTACAAGGTTTTTGTTTTTATCATATTCATAAAAATTTTCTATCAATCCATTATTAGTTTTTATAACAAGACCTGTTTGCCCATCCCTTTCCCATTTTTCATAGGTTTCTACCCTTCCATCAAACACCCTTTTTTCTACTAAAAGAAAATCTTCATCATAAATAAAACTCTCCCTTAAAAGGAGAGTATCCCCTTGCATAGTAGTTTTAGATGTAATTAAATCAGTATCCTCCAAATATTCAAAATTACAAACAAGG
>JBIKKN010000094.1:0-4303 GCA_044360335.1 Chlamydiia bacterium
GATGTGGCAGGAAGAACTCGTATATATGAGTCGATTGTTAAGGGAGAAAATATCCTAAAAGCAGGTGTTCCAGAATCATTCAATGTTCTTGTAAAAGAGATGCAAGGACTTGGTATGGATGTGCGTGCGAATGTAGGAAATGTAAACGATAAGATATAATTTTTACCTCTTTTGGAGAGTTTAATGAATAATGAAGAGCAATATAGAAGTGATGAGACATATTTCAAAGATATTGGAATCAATATCGCATCATCTGATGTAATCCGTAATAAATGGTCTCGTGGAGAGATTAAAAAGCCGGAAACAATAAATTATCGTACATTTAAGCCAGAAAAGGGTGGTTTATTTTGTGAAAAGATATTTGGCCCTATGAAAGATTGGGAATGTGGATGTGGAAAATATAAAAAAATAAAGCACAAAGGTATTGTTTGTGACAGATGTGGGGTAGAGGTAACTTTATCTAAAGTTCGTAGAGAGAGAATGGCACATATTGATCTTGCAGTTCCTGTTGTGCATATTTGGTTTTTTAAAACTCAGCCTTCAAGGATAGGTAATTTTTTAGGGATGACAGCAGGTGATCTTGAAAGAGTAATTTATTACGAAGAGTATGTGGTAGTTGATCCAGGTAGAACTACATTGGAGAAAAAGCAGCTATTAAATGATGCTGAATACAGAGAAGCAAATGAGAAGTGGGGCAAAGATTCTTTTACAGCTTTAATGGGTGGAGAGGCAATTGCTGCATTATTAAAGGTAGAAGATTTAAGTGGTACAGTTGTCGAGCTTAAAGAGAAGTTAAAAAAAACAAAATCTTTGCAAGCTCGTATGAAAATTGCAAAGAGATTAAAAATTGTAGAGGGCTTTGTAAATTCTATTAATGAGCCTGATTGGATGGTAATGGATGCATTGCCTGTTATTCCACCAGATCTTAGACCTCTTGTACCTTTAGATGGTGGTAGATTTGCAACATCTGATTTAAATGACTTATATAGAAGAGTAATAAACAGAAACAATAGACTTAAATCTATCCTTCGTTTAAAAACTCCAGATGTGATCATTAGAAATGAAAAAAGGATGCTGCAAGAGTCTGTAGATGCTTTATTTGATAATGGTAGACATGGCCATCCTGTAATGGGAGCTGGAAACAGACCTTTAAAATCTCTTTCAGAGATGTTAAAAGGTAAGCAAGGTAGATTTAGACAAAATCTTTTAGGAAAAAGGGTTGATTACTCTGGCCGTAGCGTTATTGTTGTGGGTCCTGAGCTTAAGTTTAATCAGTGTGGACTTCCAAAGAAGATGGCATTGGATTTATTTGAGCCTTTTATTGTAAAAAGATTAAAAGACTATGGATTTGTTTACACAATTCGTTCTGCTAAAAAAATGATTGCAAGAGAGGATGAGCGTGTTTGGGATGTACTTGAAGAGATTATTCAAGGTCATCCAGTGCTATTAAACCGAGCGCCAACTTTGCATAGATTAGGTCTTCAAGCTTTTGAACCTGTTTTAATTGAAGGAAAAGCAATTAGAGTACACCCTCTTGTTTGTTCTGCGTTTAACGCTGACTTTGACGGTGACCAAATGGCTGTACACATTCCTTTATCGATAGAGGCGCAAATTGAAGCAAAAACATTGATGATGGCTCCAGATAATATCTTTTTACCATCTTCTGGTAAACCTGTAGCTATTCCATCTCAGGATATGATTTTAGGTTTATACTATATTATGCATGATCCTGTGTATGATAATACAGAACATGGGGGTAAAAATCCTATATTCGGTAATGCTAACGAAGTTATTTTAGCTCTATCGTCTTCAGGAAGTTATAACTGGAGTAGTTTAAAAGATGGGGAGAGAAAAGATGACCTTGGAAGAGGAATCCATATCCATCAAAAAATTCGAGTGCGAATAGGTACTGATATTATTGAAACAACTCCTGGTAGAGTTTTATTTAATCAAGTAGTTCCACATGAACTAGGATTTCAAAACTATAGCCTTCCAAGAGCAAAGCTTGGTAATTTAATTCTTAATATTTATAAAACAGTGGGTCTTGAAAGAACTGTTAAGTTTTTAGATGATATTAAAGATTTAGGATTTGTCAACGCTACAAAGTCAAGTCTTTCAATGGGTGTTACAGATATTAAAATACCTGAGTCTAAAAAAGGGGAAATTGCTGCTGCAAATAAACAAGTTGCTGCAATTATCAAGCAATATGAAGATGGTATTATTACAGAGAAAGAGAAAAAATCTAAACAAGAAGCTATTTGGAATAGAGTATCTGCTGTTTTATCAGACCTTGCATATCAAACCATTAAAAATCCTGCGGTAAAATCAGATTTAAATCCGATCTTCTTGATGATTGACTCTGGCGCTCGAGGTAATAAAGCTCAGCTTAGACAGCTTGCAGCACTTCGTGGACTTATGGCAAAACCAAATGGTGAGACTATTGAAAACCCTATTACATCGAACTTTAGAGAAGGTTTAAGTGTTTTAGAGTATTTCATCTCTTCCCACGGAGCTCGTAAAGGATTATCAGATACTGCTTTAAAAACTGCTGACTCAGGTTACTTAACAAGACGTTTAGTTGACGTTGCTCAAGATGTTCTTGTAAATGAACTAGATTGTGGTACAATTGGTGGAATTGAAGTTTCATCTATTAAACAAGGTGGAGAGGATCTTCTTCCTATTAAGGATAGAATTTTTGGTAGATCTGCTTGTGACGATGTGTATATGCCAGGGGATAAGACAAAGCTTATTGTTAAAGCTGGAGAGATTATCTCATTAAAGCAGGCAGAAACAATTGAAGATGCCGGTATTGAAAGTTTAAAAATACGTTCTACATTAACATGTGAAAGTAGCCGTGGAATATGTGCTAAGTGCTATGGTATAAACCTTGCAAATGGTAGAGCTGTAGCTCTTGGAGAGGCAGTTGGAACAATTGCAGCTCAATCTATTGGGGAACCTGGAACTCAGCTTACTATGAGAACCTTCCACTTAGGGGGTATTGCATCAGGTGGAGATAACCCTGAAATTGATGCATCTGAAGATGGTATTTTAATCTATCAAGGTGTTCGAATAGTTAAAAATAAAGATGGTGTAAACCTTGCTTTAAATAAAAACGGATTTATTCATGTTGTTCGTGATGAGGGCAGAGCTCTTCAAGATTACAAAAATCTTGTTATGAAAAAGACCCTTGAGCCTTTACAAACTATAAAAGTTGAGCAAGGAACACTTTTAAAAGTAGAAGATGGAATAAAAGTTAAAAAGGGAACAAGAATTGCAACCCTTGAGCAGCATAATTATCCAATTATTTGTGAAAAAGGTGGATATGTGAAATTTGATGATTTAGTGGAAGGGATTTCTACTCAAAAATCTGTTAACAAGCAAACAGGTAAAGCTGAAATTGTTGTTAAACAGCATAGAGGAGAGCTTCATCCACAAATTATGATTTATACAGATGCAGATTGTGTAGACCTTATTGGTACATATGCAATTCCATCTGGAGCACATCTTTCTTGTGAAGAAGGTATGAAAGTTGAAGCTGGAGATCAGCTTGCAAGATTACCAAAGGGTGCAGCACGAACAAAAGATATTACTGGGGGTCTTCCTAGGGTTGCTGAACTTTTTGAAGCACGTAAACCTAAAGATCCTGCAGAAATTGCTAAGATTGACGGGATAATTGAAATGAAAGGTGTTCAGAAGAATAAGCGTATTGTTATAGTACGTGATGAAGTCACTGGACTAGAAGAAGAGCATTTAATACCTTTAACAAAACATCTTATTGTTCAAGAAGGTGACTTAGTAGAAAAAGGTCAGCAAATTACAGATGGTGTTGTTCAACCGCATGAGATACTAGAGATTTGTGGTATAAGAGAGCTACAAAAGTATTTGTTAAATCAAGTGCAAGAAGTTTATAGACTTCAAGGTGTGGATGTAGATGATAAACATATTGAAATTATCATCCGTCAGATGCTACAAAAAGTAAGGATAACAGACCCAGGCGATACAATATTTTTATATGGTGAAGATATTGATAAAAAGACTTTTCATAAGCAGAATAAGAAGGTACTTGAAGATGGTGGAAGACCTGCTCAAGCATCTCCAGTTCTACTTGGAATTACAAAAGCTTCCCTTGGTACAGAATCTTATTTTTCAGCGGCATCATTCCAAGAAACAACACGTATCTTAACAGATGCATCTTGTGAAGGGAAAGTGGACTACTTATTAGATTTTAAATCTAATATTATTACAGGTCAAAAAATTCCATCAGGAACAGGACATAAAGCTTATGTTGAGCGTCTTGAAATGG
>JBIKKN010000192.1:0-4300 GCA_044360335.1 Chlamydiia bacterium
GAAGTTCGAGATGTGCTTATGGAAAAAGAGATGCTTTATACTCACCATGTAGTAAATCTTGGCCGCTCTTTAAGAAAAGAAAATAAATTAAAGGTTCGCCAGCCCCTTTCAAAAGTATTTGTAATTTCTGAGCAAAAAGATGTGATAGAAGCATTAAAACTTCAGCAAAATCTTATTTGCGAAGAGTTGAACGTAAAACAAATTCTTCTTGATACAAATGAATCTAAATTTGTCCACTATAACATTAAACCTAACTATAAAGTGCTTGGAAAAAAAGTTGGTAAATTTATGAATAGCTCAAAAACAGCTATCGAAAGCTTGCAAAAAGAAGATTATGACAAGATTATTAATGGAGAAGATGTATTTATCCTCCTTGGTGATCAAAAGTATAAATTAGAGCAAGAGGACGTTATTTTAGATAGAGTAGTTCAAGAAGGGCTTATTGCAATTTATGAAAAAGGGATAACTGTAGCTTTAGATACTCATATAACTTTGGAGCTTGAACTTGAAGCTATCGCTCGAGAGTTAATAAATAGAATAAATTCAATGCGTAAAGCTAAAGAATTCGAAGTTACCGATAGAATCGATATAGAAATCTCTACTACAGAAAAACTGGAAAAAGCGTTGCAAAATCATGGCGCATTTGTAAAACATGAAACGTTAGTAGAAAACTTAATATTCTCTCTTCCAAAAGATGGAGAGGAAATTGAGCTAAATGGGGAGGAGGTTGTGATGCAAATTACAAAAAGCCTACCATCTTCAAAACATTGAATCTACTTTAGTTATAATTCTCCTAACACAAAAATAAGAATATTTCTTCGTAAGCAGAGTTATAAACTGAGTTTATATTGCTTGAAGTTACTTGTAATAAATGCTGTTTTTAATTATATTATATTCGTTTTAAATTATGGGTTTTTTATCAAAATGATATTTATTTTTGCAATAGTTTTATGCATTAGACTTTTTTCTAAACTGCATTTGATTGAAAAAAATCTACCTGAAGGGTCTTTACCTTTAATAGGGGATCATTTTTTTATAATTTCTTTTATTATAATTAAAAATACTAAAATCAAAGGGGCATTTTTAAAAAATGCCTAAATTAGAGATTAAAAAGCTTACTTAAAATAAAATTTATTATAATTATTCTATAATAATATAATAAAATGGAAAAAATCACATGTCATTAGATGTAACTAATTTAGGTTCAGTAGATTTAGTGGCTGTTAATCATGGAGGAGGCGGAGCCGCAGCAAATCCAGTAGAGCACCCAGATAGTAAAAAAGTGCTTAATGTGATACATAAATGGTTGAATAATCCTGCTTTTGAGCCGGCTAAAAAGGCACTCTTTGAGGCTGTTTTAGGAAATGTACAATTAACTCCTCCTGCTGCCGGTACTGCTCTTAATAGATGTAGAGTTAATGTGGAATATGCCTTAAATCCTAAATCGGCGGGGGCTTTTGAAATTCCTCTAGACACACCTAATCTTTATAGAGCGCTGCAAGAGAAGTTGATGGAACTTTTTAATGATGATACTTTGCTAGGGTTTTATATTTATGATGGAACTGAAATAATTGAAGCTGAAGATGTGAATAATCATTTTAAACTTTCTCCTGGAGGAGATATAACTATAGGAATAGTAAAAATTATAGATGAGGAGCTCAAAGTAGCAATAGAGCTAGTGTCGCAAAATGGTATGGAACTTGCAAATGTAAGTGATAGATTAAAAAATAACAAGCGTGTGGTGCTTGCTGCCGTTTCCCAAAATGGTAGAGCACTTCGGTATGCAAATTGGGAGCTACAAGATGATAAAGATGTACAGTTTGCTGCTCGTTCTCAAATAATGGAAGAGGAGCGAAAAGCAGCAATAGAGTTAGTTTCCAAAAATGGTTTTGATCTTAGGTATGTAGGATCAAGTTTACAAAATGATCAAAGTGTGGTGCTTGCTGCCATTTACCGAAATGGTCGGGCACTTGAGTATGCAAGCTTTGGGCGTAAAAACGATAAAGATGTGGTGCTTGCTGCTGTGTCTCAAAATGGCTTGGCACTTAAGTTTGCAAACCCTGACCTCCAAAATGATAAAGATGTGGTGCTTGCTGCAATTGCCAACGATTATGAAGCATTTTACTATGCGTCTGATGAGCGCAAAAACGATAAAGATGTGGTGCTTGCTGCAGTTTCTAAAAGTTATCGGGCACTTTGCTATGTAAGTAAGGAGTTTAAAAGCGATAAAGAGGTGATGATTGCTGCAGTTTCCCAATATGCTCATGAACTTAGGAGTGCAAGTGAGGAGCTCAAAGACGATAAAGATGTGGTGCTTGCTGCCATTTCCCAAAATGGTATGGCACTTCAGTATGCAAGCCAAAGATTGAAAAACAATAGGGGTGTGGTACTTGCTGCAATTTCCAAAGATGGTGGGGCTCTTTTTTATGCAAGCTACGATTTTCAAAATGATATAGAAATGGTGCTTACTGCAGTTTCCCAAAGTTGTTTTGCGTTTGCTTCTGCAAGTAAAAAACTCCAAAGTGATGAAAATGCAGTTCTTGCTGCAGTTACCAAAAATGGTCGTTCATTTATGTACGCAAGTTCGCAGCTTAAAGAAAAAAGAGAATTTGTACTTAAGGCTGTTAGGGTAAATCCTTCCTCATTTGAATTTATTGACGCTAAGTTTAAGGATGATCCAGAAATAATTCGGGCAGCTTCACAAGGTTAAAATTTGGTATAGAGGTTTTTCTCTTTATTAGGGGATCGTTTTTTTGATTTTTTTTATGATAACTAAAGATACTAATCAAAGGTGCATTTAAAAAAACACCTACATCGAAGGGATTAAAAGATTGACATTTGGAAGTTTTTATTATAAAATTATCATATAATTTCATAATAAAATAGAGAAAAGCACATGTCATTAGATGCAACTAGTATAGATTCAGGAGCTGTTAATTATGGAGGGGGCGCCGCTGCACCAGCACCAAGGTCTTCTAGAGAACTAGACAAGCAAAATCTCCTTGCTATTTTTAGAAAGTGGTCATGCAACCATCGTTTTCTAAATCGTGATTGTACCGAATCGATAGAAAAATTACTTTTAGGAATAGATAAGGAGCAAAAAGCAGGAATAGAACTAGTTTTGAAAGATGGTATGGAGCTTAAAAATTTAAGCCCAAGGCTAAAAAATAACAAGCCTTTGGTGCGTATTGCCGTTTCCCAAAATGGTATGGCACTTCAGTATGCAGACCCTGAGCTTAGAAAAGATAGGGACATAGTGCTTGCTGCCGTTTCCCAAGATGGTATGGCACTTCTGTATGCAAGTTATGAGCTTCGAAGTGATAAAGATCTGGTGCTTGCTGCTATTGAAAAAAATGATGTTGCATTAATGTATGCTAGCCTGCCGCTTAGAAATAAACCAGAAATAGTTCTTGCAGCTATTCAAAAATATTGGTGGGCATTGCAATATGCTGGGGATGAGGCAAGAAACAATCCAGAAATAGTAAAAGCTGCTATGAATATAAATTTTTCGTCATTCCAGTTTGCTAGCGATGAGCTTAGAAATGACATGGAAATGATTTGTGCTATTAGAGAGATAGATAAAAGATTGCTTCATTTAGCGGGTCGTCAAGGAGTTCTTGCTGTTATTGAGAAAGAGGGGGGTATGGTTCTTGAGTTTGCAGGCGATGAGCATACGCAGGATCCGGAAATAGTAACAGCTGCTGTTAAAAAGGATGGGATGGCTATTGAGTTTACATGGGAGCTTCGAGGTAATAAAGAAGTGGTTCTTGCAGCTGTTAAAAGCAACGGGATGGCCCTTCAGTTTGCAGGGGTTTTGTGTAAACATGATCCAGATATAATATTTGCTGCTGTTGAAAACAACCCTAGAGCTCTTGAGTTTGCAACGCAAAGGCGTAAGGATGATCCAGAATTTATCCTTAATCTTTTAAAAGATCATGCCTTGGCATTTCCATATATAGGTGAAGATCTTAAAGCAAATCCAAACTTTGTGCTTACCGCTGTTAAAAAAAATCCTTTTGTACTTGAATTTGTAGGGCCAGGTTTTCAAGATGATGAAGCTATAGTTCGTGCTGCGATCAAGAAAAGGATTGGAGCATTTAAATATGCAAGTCAGAGGCTTAAAGCAGAGGAGAATTTTGTGCTTGAGGCAATAGATATAAGCGCTTATGCATTTGAGCATGCAAGTGCTACCCTTCGGGGAAATAGGGGTGTGGCTCTTGCAGCTTTTTTAAAAGATCCATGGGTTCTTAAATATGCAAGTTTAGATCTTCAAAATGAATTAGGAAACAAATGAGTTTTT
>JBIKKN010000095.1:0-4283 GCA_044360335.1 Chlamydiia bacterium
TGTTAAAGATTCTGCTTTAGCAACATCTGGGATGTGCACTTCAGGGATATGTAGCTCTGGAGATTTTACCTCAGGGATATGTACATCAGGAATTTTAGGGTGCTTTACACTTACAGATTCTGTATTTCAAATGGATCAAAATAAAAATCTTTATTCCCCAGGAGTTAGATTTACAGCCGATCTTTCTGCTGACCGAGAAACTTCTTTACAAGGTGTTTTTTTAGGTTTTTATAAGTGGAAATATACAAAGCAAATAGATAATGGTGGGTATTTTATGGGTTTTTGTGTAGATCCATATCAAGATGTTCAAGCTACAAGCTGTTTGGTGGAGGACAACTTTAAAGAATTTACTGAGCTTAATTTTGCTTATAATGAAGATTTTAATTCAGCAGAAGGTAATATTTTAAGTCATTTATCCCCAAGATATTACGATTATGTATCTGTTAGCTTTTTAATAGGTGTAAGGGCTATGGAATATAGAAATAATATGACATTAGGGGGTATTACCTCATTAAATCCGGGGGTAGAGTCAACAAATATTCCTGCCCAAGTATATTTAAAAAACAGCAACCGGTTTATTGGACCTCAAATTGGAGGGGACTTTAGGTATAGACTTACAAATACTACATTTTTTTGTATTCCCATAAAAGTGGGATTTTACGTAAATGTGATAGATTATTTAGTAGATTTAACATATCCTATGCCATTTGGTATAAATGGAGTAATTGCAGATAGCCTTGTTTTTTTAGATAAAACAAAGACTTCAGCTGGCTATAGCGTGGAAAGCACCCCTCAATTTGAAATTCATTCAGGGCCATTTTATCTTAAGCTCGGGGTATCTATTTTATGGATTTATGGGATAAGTCCTACTTATATGCAAATTGCAAACTGTGCTTTAAATAAAGCTTTAGAGCATGCTCAAATTAATTTATATGGGGTAACTCTTGGAGCTGGACTTCATTTTTAAAAAAAAGCTGGAGAGTACTTATAACAAAAAACTACTTTCTTAAGGCTGCTACCTTCCGGTCCTGACCTGGTTCAAAAGGTTTATTCTATAAGGTCCCCAGCAAGTACAAAATCCTATCACAATAAATATTTTGCAATCAATGCTTTCTTATTTTTTTTAATATTTTCCAAAGAGCCTTTGTCGATAATTTTACCCCCTTTTACCCCTCCCCCTGGGCCAAGATCTATAATATAATCACTCAAAGAGATGATATCTGTATTATGTTCAATAATCCATATTCCATGACCTTTTTCAAGTAATGTATCAAAAAGATGAATTAAAAGCTGAATATCAGAAAAATGTAAGCCTACAGTTGGTTCATCAAATATATATAAAGTGTGATTGGTATCTTTACTTAGCAGCTCTTTTGCAATTTTCAACCTCGCCCCTTCTCCGCCAGAAAGAGTTTTAATCCGTCTATTTAAAGAAAGGTGAGTTAAACCTGTTTGCTCGATTAAGTCTAATGCTTTTTGTATTTTAGTAAGGGGTGGAAAAATCTGTTTTGCGGTTAAACTATCTAATTTTAAAAGTTCAGAAATACTTAACCCCTTATATTTAATAGAAAGGCTTAAAGGATTCAATCGAAGTCCATCACACGCTGTACAAGTTAATTTTACAGGGGGTAAAAAGTGAAGATCTATCCACTCTTCCCCATATCCCTTACACCTTTTGCAATGGCCATCTTTATGATTGAAACTAAAATTTCCAGGTTTTAATCCTTTGATTTTACTATCTGGCAAAAGGGAAAAAAAACTTCTAAGGGGTGTTAAAATATCAAGGTAAGTAGAAATATCTGATCGAGGGGATAAAGATACTGATGATCCATCTACATGTAAAACTTTAGAAAGAACTTTAATATTATCAATTTCACAGTTTTTCTTTTTAAGAGTATTTGCAATTTGCCGTCTATTAAAGTTTTCTTCCAGGTGTTTGTAGAGTAAATCAATTACAAGGGAAGTTTTTCCAGCTCCAGAAACACCTGTAAAAGTTGTTATTCCATTTAAAGGAATATCAAGGGATAGATTTTTTATATTATTAATAGAAGCATTACTTACTTTTAAAAAATCTTTTGCTTGAATAAATGGGGTATCTCTTTTTAAAAGTATTTTTCTAGAAAGATAAGGGCCAGTTACAGAGTTTTTATCCTCTTTAATTTGCTCATATGTACCTTTTGCTACAATTTCCCCCCCATTTTTCCCCCCACCTTTTCCAAAATCAAAAATTTCATCAGCAATTAACATCGTTAGCGGGTCGTGTTCTACAATAATTAAAGTGTTACCTCTATCCCTCATTTTAATCAGGGAAGTATTAAGAAGCTCATTGTTTACAGGATGAAGACCAATTGTTGGCTCATCTAAAATATAACATGCCCCAGTTAATTCTTTATGAAGCTCTTTAGAAAGTCTAACTCTTTGCATCTCTCCAGTACTTAAAGTTCTTGTCATTCTCCCAAGGGATAAATATTCTAAGCCAATATCATTTAAAAAACTTAAAGCTGAGATAACTCTTTCTAAAGGTTCTTTAATAGTCTCTTCCCCTTTGATTTTTTTTGCAAATACTAAAGCCTCTTCAATAGAGAGGGAGCAAAGATTAGGTAGGGAGAGATTTTCTACTAGTACATGGGATGCAAGGGGATTTAACCTCCCTCCGTTACACTCTGGACATATTTTTTCATTTTGACACCCAAAATAAGCATACATCTCCTCATCCACATCAATTAAAATACCAAGTCCATTGCAGTACTCACATTTTCCTTCCGTGTGGTTAAAAGAAAATGTCTGATGGGTAATTTTTGGATAAGATTTTCCAGTTTCTTTCACACAGAAGGATAAATTGTAATAGATTTCCTGATCTGTAATAATACGTATTTCCCCTTTAGAATATTTACAACCAAGATCTATAGCGCTAACTAATCTTTCTTTTTCTTCTTTAGAATATAAAAGTCTATCTACCACAAGTTCTAATTTATTTTTTTTAAGCTTTTTAAAAGGAATTTGTTCATCTAATTCAAAAAATTCTCCATTTAAACGAATTCTTAAAAAACCATCTGCTAAAAAGGTATTCTTCCAGGTTTCAAAATCAGAAATTAAACCAGTGTCTATAGGAGCAAGTACTATAAGTTTTGTTTTTTCTTTTATATTATCATATAAAGATGCAATGTACTCACTTGTGATATGAACTATAGGGTATAAAGTTTTTGGACAAAATGGTTTTCCAAGATGGGAATAAATAAGTCTTAAGTGATCATAAACTTCTGTAACCGTTCCAAGGGTACTTCTTGGATTTTGACTACGCATCCTTTGCTCAATTGCAATAGTTGGAGATAAATTATCTATTCGATCATATTTTGGTTTAGCTTTTGCTTTAACAAACCGCCTGGTAAAAGGGGGGAGAGTCTCTACAAACCTTCTTTGGGCTTCAGAAAAAATAGTATTATAAGCAAGAGAAGTTTTTCCAGATCCTGAGGGCCCTGAAAACACCGTTATCTTTTCTTTTTGAATTTCTACGTTTAAATTTTTTAAATTATGTTCTGCTGCCCCTTTGATAAGGATATTTTTTTTTATAGATATTTGTTTTTCTTTAGATGGAGTAAAAACAGTTTTTTCTTCTAGTGCAGCTTTAATAAAAGGTGCAGTAGGGGATTTACTTTCTGCTACTTGCTCAGCTGTACCTTCAGCCATTATTTTTCCACCACCGCTTCCTCCATGTGGACCTAAGTCAATCACATAATCACAAGTTTTTATTAAATCTATATTATGCTCAATAACAACCACGCTATTGCCGGTATCAACAAGTTCTTGAAGGATTTTTAATAGTTTATCTATGTCGTAAAAATGTAAACCTGTGGTTGGCTCATCTAAAATATATAAAGTCTTTGAGCTTTTCTTTTTTAAAAGTTCATTGCAAAGTTTTATCCTTTGAGCTTCCCCACCAGAAAGGGTTACTGCCGATTGACCAAGGGTTATATAACCTAAGCCCATTTTAACTAGTAATGAAAGCTGTTCATGAATTTTTGGGATGTTGGAAAAGTAAGAAGCAGCCTCATCTACTGACATTTCTAAAACATCAGAAATATTTTTCCCTTTGTAGGTGATAGAAAGGGTGGCGCTATCAAAACGCTTACCATTACACTCTTTGCATTTAACCCAAACATCAGCTAAAAAATCCATATCAACTTGGGTAGAACCTATCCCCGAGCAAGCAGAGCAAGAGCCTTCTTTGACATTAAAACTAAACCTACCTTCATTAAATCCAGCGGCTTTTGAAGCAGGAAGCA
>JBIKKN010000096.1:0-4212 GCA_044360335.1 Chlamydiia bacterium
TTGTTATTACTATTGCAAAAATCTCATTTATATCTCTTTCTGAAAGTCTGATACAACCATCACTGCTGTAACCTCCAAGACATGCAATATTTTCTTTATACTCATTTGTTTTTTCATCTAATACAAAAGGCAGACCATGAAGACCATAACCTTTAGCACTATCTGTACAATTTTCTAACTCCTCTCCAAAAGGGATCCACCTAGTTCCAAAAACTTCAATCATATGTGTTTTTTTATTTTGAAAGTAGTGCTCAACTCCCTGTTTATAAATTGCAATTTTTTCTCCTAACTTATATTTTCCAAGGGGAGTTAATGTTCCAGATGGAGAATACTCATCTTTTCTCCCAACTCCAACTTTATAAGTTTTTATTAAATGATTCTCCCCTGTTTGATTGTCTATATAAGAAAAATCAAGTGTACAATTGGATAAATCAACAAGCATATGAAAACTTATGTTAGCGTCTAATTTAATAATGTTAAACTTATCCCCTGGAGAAATATTTTGTGAAGTGTAGTCTTCTTTACCATTAAGACTTCTTGCGATAAAATGTCTTGATGTTTGATAGTAATTTGCATAATCCACAATCCATGCAGGTCTACCTTTTAACCATGGCACTCTACTTGAATAGGTAACTGTTTCAATAAAAGGAAATTTATCCATACCTTTAGAAAAAAATCTATGGATATTATTCACTTCTGTAGAAATTTTATCATTTGATAAATTTTTTACAACTTTTTTTGGTGGCAAAATATCGGGAGTTTTTTCTGCTATTTGCTCCACTTTTTTTTCTACATTTGCTATTTGCTTTTTTGAAACATCCCTTGTAAAGTAGGCAAATACTAGCGCAAGCAGTAAAACAATCGAAAAATTTCGAATCATATTTTTTGGTATCACTTAAAACTCCCTTTTAAAGTCAATTGTATAATAAAAAGTCGTTTTTAATCAATCCATAAGCATTTCAAGACTTATAATCTTATTTGGAACAAATGGTAGCGAAATAATAAAATCACTTTCCCAAAAATATTCTTGCCCTGCAAGTGGTATAATTTCTATTTCTGTAGAATCTTTTAAAACAATATCCATTTTTGTCTCTTGCATCTGTACTTGTATTTTATTTGCTTTAACAAGAGCTCTTTCTAAACCTTTAGATTGAAAACTTTTTCCCCCCACATGAATTTTTTTTGCTCTTAGAAAAAATATTAAACTCAAAGCTTGTTCTTTTTTATCTGACCATATAAAAGATTCCAACAAAATTTTCTCTTTTAAATTTGTTACAGATACAAAAATCCAATGATCACCATATCCAGATTTAGACTTAACTTTACTCCACATATTTATTTTATTATCAATAAGCTCTTTATCTTTACAAATAGGATTATAAGTTCCATATAAATCATTCCTTCCAAGGGGCAAAAGGTGTGGGCCAAAAGATGGTACAATTATTTGCCCTTGATAGCTAATACTCCCTATTCCAACTTTTTTATCATTTGAAGTAATATAGCTAAATTTTTCCGAGGTAAGTTTAATCAACTCTTTTGATAAAATATTGCTAACTTTTACTTTTTTACAGTTTTCTGCATATGGCTTTACAATTTCTAAGAGTCTACTTAGCAATTTTTTTTCTACTTGAGTGGATTGAAATAAACCCTCTTGATAAGGGTCCATTTTCCTTAAAATTTCTCCACAAGAAAAATCTTCTGCAATATAAAAGTAAAGAGAAAGGAGCACAAAAATTGAAACTCTAGAGCTATCTTTTTGATAGCCCCCTTTTTCTAAAAAGAAAAAAACATCCACTTCTGCATTTTGGTTTATTAAATCAAGGATGAGCTCAGCAATTTTAACACCCTCTTGATAGAAAAAAGGATTATTTAAAAACATCCCCATAAGCAAAAGCAAACATCCAGAAACTACAAAATTATCCAAATCTCTTAAATTTTCAATCTGCCCAAAGCTTTCAAGCTCCTTTATACTTTCTATATTGATTTGATTAAGAACTTTTGAAAATAAAAATTTACAGTAAAATACTTTGTCTAAAAAAACATCCAAGTCAAGCTCTTTGATACTTTCTTCTATCCGATAGATTTGATTTATTAACAGCTTATTGGTGCTTTTTTCATGAATTTTAATATACATAGAAAGTAAATAAACTTCTTCTATTAACACTCTAATATCTGTTATTAATTCTAACTGCTTTATAGGTTCATTGATTTCTGAATCTGAAACTATTTTACCATCTATTAAAAGGGCTAATAAAGCCTCGGTTGAAGAGGTGTTTAAAGGTGCAAGTAAACTCATATTTTCCTTATAAAAAAAACTAAGAACAAATTTCTTTGTTCTTAGTTACACTATCAAAATTAGCTGTTTTAATCTATAAATACTCTAAATAAATTAAACCATTGCTGATTCTTCTTTTTCTACCACTTGTCTCATTTTTTTCCCAGCTGTAAACTTAACTGCTGATCTTTCAGGAATAACAATAGCAACAGAAGCATTCTTAGGATTTCTTCCAACTTTTTGCTTTCTTACTACAACTTCAAACACCCCAAAATCACGAAACTCTAAACGATTTCCTTCAGACAAAGAGTCGGTAATAGAATCTAAAAATGCTTGAACAATAACTCTTACTTCATCTGGATGATGATTTGTTTTTGATGCAATTTTTGTTATCAACTGTTTTTTTGTTCTAGTTGCCATACAATACTTCTCCTTCTTTTTTTTCTTCACCACTTAAAAATGGTAAAATTTGCTTTTTTACAAAAACCTTTTTTTAATCTTGAAAATTTGCGCTAATATTTTTTTTGCAAACTCTCTAACTGTAGATCTTTTATCTCATTAGAAAGATATATAACTTTTTTTACAAGAAAAGAGTTAAATAAATATTAGAAATTTGAAAAAAAAGAGGTTTTTTCAAAAAAAAACTCTATTTAGTAAACTTGAACAACCAATGTTTTCTTTTTTCCACTACCTAATAGGAGAAATGTACCATCTAATAAATGGTTTTCTTCTATTTTTAAAGTTTCATCAACAATTCGCTCTTTATTTAAATAAGCGCCATTATTTTTTAAAAGTTTTCTAGCTTCTCCTTTAGAAGGAAGAAGGCCACTTTGAAAAAGAAGATCAATATACAAAGTTCCAACTACTTTCTTTTTTTCTAAAGATATAGAAGGTAAAGTTCCAACAGCAGATTTAATTGTATTTAAATCTATCTCTAAAGATCTATTATTGATTGCATCTGTTGCAATAAGTGCTTCTTTTAATCCTTGATCCCCGTGAACAAATCTTGTAACCTCTGAAGCTAAAATTTTTTGTACATAAAATGCAGGTAGCTTTTCTTTGCTATTTGATTCCTCTAATTTTCTAATCTCATCAAGAGGAATAAATGTTAGCTTTTTTAAAAGATCAAAAATTCCATCGTCTGGAAATTGTATTAGATGTTGGTAAAATTGATAGGGGGAAAAAACATCTTTATTTAACCAAATAGCCCCTTTTTCACTTTTGCCGAATTTTTTTCCATCGGTTCTTGTTAATAGAGGAAAAACTAGTCCATAAACAGTCTTGCTTGAAACTTTACGTGTAAAATCAATGCCTGCTAAAATATTACCATACTGATCTGTTCCACCAATTTGTAACTCTACATTATGAAATTTTAAAAGATGATTAAAATCATTGCCTTGTAAAGTTTGATAGCTAAATTCTGTAAAGCTTATCCCCTCTTCAGATTCCATACGAGCTTTTACACTTTCTTTAGAAAGCATAGGCCCAAGCCTAAACACCTTACCAATATCTCTTAAATATTCTATTACAGACAAACCCTGATACCAATCTAAATTATTTAAAATTAATGGAAGATTGCTTTTATCCTTTGTATGAAGGATATGTTCTACTGTTTTTCTAATACAAACAATATTTTCTGCAATACTTTCTTTGGAAAGCAATGGTCTTTCTTTACTTGTTCCTGATGGGTCTCCAATCATTGCAGTTGCCCCGCCCATAACAACAACAATTTTATGGCCATACATTTGAAATGCTTTTAATACAATCAAACCTACTAAATTTCCAAGGTGCAAACTATTTGCAGTTGGATCTATTCCTAGATAAACAACTCTTGGTGTTTTTAAAAAATCTTTGATTTGATCGCTGCTGCTTTCTGCAAACAACCCTCTGGACTTTAAATAGGAAACTACATCTTCCAATCATACCTTCTTCTTAAT
>JBIKKN010000097.1:0-4203 GCA_044360335.1 Chlamydiia bacterium
TTATACTTATACCATTTAGTATAACTTTCTCCTAATTTACCCCAAATTTTCTCTTCCGTTAGATTTTTGAACTGATCATATTTAAAACTTTTACAAAATAATAAATTCCCCTGCCCATCAAAATATTTTTTAGCAATAAGATTTCCCCTTTCCCAAATAAATCTTTCTTCAAAGTAAAGAGTTTGATTTTTATCAAATCGCTCTATTTTTAAAAGAGCACTATTTTCATGGTGATATTTTGTAAGCAAATTATTTACATCAAATACATTTGTAACTTTTTCCTCATAGCGAAAACTTGCTGTATTTTCCCCTCCTTCAAAAATACGGCTCACTTTATAATAATTTTCAACGCTATAATTTTCAGACTTTGATTTAGAAAAATACCCCTTTTTTTCACAAAAACAATACTCTATTTTTAAAGGATTTTTCCCTTTTAGTGTAATTGTTTTAAGCCAAGTAGGATGTTTATCTTTGCGTTTATAATAAGTAATTGTTTCTTCTGGTAGAATATTATTGGAAATTGATTTTAGCCCATTATATTTTGATTTTCCAAAATAATTAAAAACCTTTCCATCGCTTGTAGTAGCTTTTATATTTGCTTTTGCCAAACCTTCAGTTTCTTCAATTACAATTTTTGAAAATTCTTTTGTACCAGATTGGTTTACAGCTTTTACAGTAAGAGTTTTTTTATCTTTAGAATATTCATAAACAGTCCTTTGCCCTGAAGGGGAAATTTCTTCTTCTAACAAATACTCTGAGCCAAGACCTTTATAATACCCTTTAAAATTTTCAACCCACCCAATAGATCTTTTCAAACGTCCATAAATTCTTGTGCCACCATTTGACAAATATAAGATTGCTTTTTTTCTAATACGATCTAAATGTAGCCGATTATTTTTTGGATTTGATCGATAACCTATTACTTCTAAATTTTGCGTTTCATCCACATAAGGTTTCATAATAATTAAATTAGAAGTTTTACTCTCTTCCTCATAAGTGAACATACCGCCCCCTGATTCGGTAATTCTCCCCCAATATTTATGTTTAACCGTATCTAAATCCAGGTATAAATGTAGATGAGAAAAAAAAGTCCACCCCAGCGCAAACTGCCATTTAGATACAGTATCTTGCCCCGTTTTATCATTTGTATAACTTCGTTTTAATACAAGGGGAACAGAGCCCTCTACTATATGATCTACAAAATTAAACTGTAATTTCCCTGTGATAACATTTACATTATGAACGATGGCAGATTCATCACCCCCATTAAATAAATCTCCCGGCGCGCTAAATAAAAAACTAAAACTAAAAAAAATAAAAATAAAAGATCTTTGCAAAAGAAAATTCCAATTTATATAAAAAAATTGTAATTTATAAAATTAAAAATAGCTTTTGTCAATATAAAACTTTGGCATTTAGAGAAATACCTTTGTAAAAAAATAGGAAATTTTAAATAATAGGGGCTACTTTAACAGTTTTATTTGTCCAAGTATTTGTCATATAATAGGAATAACTTCCATCTTCCTCTTCTTCTTTTTTTATTTGAACCGGAGCCGGTCCTAGCCATCCTGAAGTAAAATCAGTGTCATCGATTGCAACTTTCCAAACACTACCGTCTGTTAAAACAATCACAGATCCGTTATCTAATATTTCTTGAATAGATAATTTTTTTGGAGAAATAGGTCTTTTTTGCACCGAGCCGCTAGGTTTAACTGTGTTTTCTATTAAAGGGGGATTGATTGTATCTTTAGAAAGTGCCCTTTGCATGGAAATTTCAGCTGGAGAAAGAGCTAGTAATAAAGATAATATTTGGATAGGAAAGTACATAAAATTAAAATAGTAGAAGAGAGATAAAAAAACAACTTGATTTTTGAAAAATTTCCTGTATTTAAGAAATTAACGGAGGAGAAAATAATGGACCCTATTTTAAAGCAAAGGAGAACTTGGAAAAGAGCCTGCGTTAAAAAATCAGCAACTCCTCTTAAGGAAAATACCGATCAAAAAATTCAAAAGATTATTTATCAGGGAAAATCTGCTCTATCGATTATTTATAAATCGCAAATGCACTTAAAAAATCTAACTTTTATAAAAAGTGCCACTGAATTTTTAGAAGAAAAAGGGTTGCCTTTTTCTCGTTTAATTTTTTTTGAAAATACAAAAAATGGATACAATAGTATTTGGACTTTAAAAGAGGGAAAAATTAAATCCAATTGGACCACTTTAGAATACAAAGCATTTGGCAGTTTCTTAGGTAAAATGCATTTAATTTCTAAAAATTATAAAGAATCTATCCTTTACTCTCCACCTGTTATTTTATCCCTTAAAGATGAGTATGAAAATATCAAAGAATTTCTCCCTTCTTGTTTTGACTCTATTTACCCTTTATTAAAAAAAATAGAAGAAAGGTGGCCTTTATTTTTATCTACAGGAATTGTTCATACCGATCTTTTTCCTAAAAATATTTTATTTGATAAGGGTAAAGTCTCTGGAATTTTACAAAATCACAAAATGCAAATTGATGTTTTATTATACGATTTAACTTCCATTATCAAATCCATTTATTTTACAAATGTTGAAAATATGAAAGAAAATGAAGAGGCTTTTTTCTCCTCTTACTGTAAATATCAAAATCTCGATCAAAGCGAATTTTATGCAATTCCTGTTTTAACTGCTGCAAAATTTCTGCATACTGCAATTTTCCTTATCAAAAAACATCTAAGCAGTGTAGAATTTACACATGCACACTTAAACGCTGCCGCAATATCCCTTATACATGCAGAAAAAGCCCTCCATTTATTCGAATAAAAGATGAAAAACATACTAAAACTTACTTTTGCGCCGATTATTTCATTAATGGCTGTGATGATGGGAATTAGTTATTTTAATACCTACATCAGTTTAAAAATGCATGCAGATGGCTTCCAAACAATAATAACTGGAATTTTATATGCCTCTTTTTATACAGGGATGGTTCTTGGTGGATTTTATTTAGAAAAAGTTATTTATAAATTTGGTCATATAAGATCTTTTGCTATATTTGCGGCCCTAACTTCCTCAGTTATTGCGATTCAAAGTTTAGTTCCCCCTGGTATATTATGGATATTATTTAGATTTATTTCTGGAGTTTGCTGTGGTGGAATATTTATTGTAATTGAAAGCTGGCTCCTTCTTCTTTCTAATAAAGATAATAGGGGGATAATCCTTTCCTTCTATATGGTTGGTTTATACCTTTCTCAATGTATCGGCCAATTTGGAATCATCACAGTTCCAATTGCATCTAATTTATCTTTTAACTTAAGTTTAATCTTTTGTACCCTTTCTATTCTTCCTGTTTGTATGATGAAAACTACCCCACTTTCTCAAATTATAACAGAGCATGTGAGTGTTTTTTACATTTTAAAAAATATCCCATTATCATTTATGGGAAATTTAACTTCTGGATTTATCCTTGGCTCATTTTATGCCCTAGGACCAATTTATGCAAAAAATTTAGATTTTTCTTACCTTCAAACATCTTTGGCAATTGCAACTACCATTTTTGGGGGGATGATTTTTCAAATTCCAATTGGTAAATTATCTGACATTTTTCCAAGAAGGTCAGTAATTGCTTTTATAAGCATTTGTTTATTGGTTATTACATCGATTTTAGGATATTATAATGGACTATCTTTTCTAGCAAATTTAGTACTTTTATTTCTTTTTGGGGGTTTTGCTTTTACCCTTTACCCAGTAAGCATTACCTATGCTTGTGACTTTTCAAAAGCCTCATCTATTACATCTATTACAGCTGCAGCTTTAATAATGTTTGGCGCCGGAAGCGTTATAGGACCTTTGATTAGCTCATCTTTTATGTTACTAAAAAATCCATCTGGTTTATTTATATTTTTTTCTCTCCTTAGCTTGTTTCTTTCTATTTTTGCAGTGTATACATCCTTATCCAAAAAATAAATGCACATTTTACTTGTAAAAAGAATGCAAATTCTGTAAAAAAAAAATTTTACACTTAATTTAATTTCTGCTTATTTATGGAAAAATACGATGCAATAATTATTGGTTCAGGCCCTGCTGGACAAAAAGCTGCAATTGCCTCAAGTAAGATGGGAAAAAAAGTTGCAATCATAGATAACTGGGAAATAGGGGGCTCATCTTTACACACAGGAACAATACCATCAAAAACTCTTCGGGAAGCAATATTAGATTTAA
>JBIKKN010000171.1:0-2747 GCA_044360335.1 Chlamydiia bacterium
CATGCTCCCTTATTCTCCTTGTTGCTAATAAGGGTGAATTTATCTTCAAAACCCTTTTGCTTGACATATTCTTCTACCAAATCTGCTGTAAGATCTGTGGATGCATCCGATGTATAAATAACTCGAAAGTTTTTGTATTTTTGAGAAAATACACTCTCTAAATTATGTTTATAATACTTTTGATTATTATAAGAGGCAATAACAACAACTATCGGTTTTTCTTCGCTTTCCTCTTTATTAGGTGCATAATTTTGCTCTTTGCCGATCATTTTATTAGGTAAATCAAAAAAGCTTAAAACTAAGAAAATAGAAAGTGGAAATAACAAATATTTTTTTTTCATATTAATAACCCCTATATTATTTGCTCTATAAACAATTGAATTAAAAATTTCAAAGAAAATCATCTTTAGAATTTAATTTTTCCAAAGGGGGTAAATTCCAAATAAGATTGCGATACTTAATTTGCTCTTTTAAATTTTTTTTAAAGTCATTAATAGGATTTTCTACGTTATACACATAAAGAATTTCAGGGATAAAAAAAACATGTTCTCTTGCTAGATCTATTAAAAACAAAACTTGGGCTATATCTTGAGCAAATGGAAAAAAACTTTGATCGGTAAGCCATTTTTCTTTTGGCACCTGTTTAAAGAGCCCTGCATAGTAAGTTCTAAGAGCGCTCCATCTATAACTTAACTTTCGATGCTCCCCTTGTTTTAAAACTTGATAAGGGGTAGCAAGACTATGACCTGCCTTTTTAATTCTACAAAAATCTTGTCCATAGGTCATCCAAACACTATCATCGGCATATGCTTGATTTATCCTTTGTAAAACTTTATTATGAAAAAACTTATCATCACCATCTAAAATACAAACAACTTCCTCGTTTTTACAATTGTGTACCATATGATAAATATTATACAAAGCCCCCATATTCATTTTGTTTTCCATATAAGTAAATCTATCTATATCAAAATTCTTTTCCATAAAATCTATTACAAGCTCTCCAGTTTTATCTGTAGATGCATCGTTTGTATAAACAACTCTAAAATTTTTATACTTTTGATTTATAACGCTTGTTAAATTATCTTCAAAAAACCTCTCATTATTATAGGATGGGATCAAAATTACAATAGCCTTTTCCCCTTTAGGATTTTTTATTTTCGGTGCAAAGTTAAGCTTTTGTCCAAAACATAAAGTTAAAATAGATAAAAAATACAAAATTTTATTCATAGCTTTCCCATTAAAAAAAAGCAAACTATACTGACTATAATCTTTTCAAGAAACACTATTTTGTATAGAATAAAACATATGACGATAGAAAATTCTAAAGAAAAAAAGAAAGTTGCAATCATCCCTGATCGTTCTTTACACCATGGATTAATGATGATGGTTGCCTCCCACAGACTTTTATATGAGGGGGCAGAAGTTACAACTTACCATACAGGTTTAGGAAGGCTTAGCAACTGGTTCCCCTCCCACACTATTTCACAAGTTGTAGATGGAACAAATCCATATGATGAATTTTCAAGCTACGATTTAATTATCCTTCAATATAACAATTCAACTCTTTGTAAAGAGCTTATTGCTCACTTTAGAAAGTCTGAAAAAACTCTCCTTTCGGTTTTTTATCCCTCCTATAGAAAGATGACAGACCCCCCCCTTACTCCACTTGATCGTGTATTTAATAAATCTCTTCCGATGGTTGAAAATATTTCTCTAGCAATAGCTTCCCTTCTTTGCGTTAGACAGCATTCAAAAAACAATGGCCTTGTGCCTTTAAAAGATTTAATCCATAGAAAGTATAAAAAAAGGGTAGCTATTTTCCCCTCCCCCAATATTTTAAAAAAATATGAAAAAATAAAAGCTAATTTAGAAAATTTAGGTTTTGAACCTTTTTATTTAGATAGTGAATGCACAGCTTTAGGAGCTGAGCTTTTGTATGAATCGGGATTTTTTATAGGTCCTGACTCTGATTTTTGCCACCTTGCATCGAACTTACAAATCCCAGCCCTTATTGTTACTAAAGAAAAAAGACCCTCCTCTATTCATACCCCTGGCTGGCTAAGAAGCTCGTTTATAACGCCACCGAAATGGATCCCTAGGGCAAAAGAAAGGCTTATTTCTGTTGATAAGGTGATCAAAGGATTTTCTAACCTAGCTAAAGCCAGCAACATAAAAATATAATCTTTTCTCCTTGTACACTATTTTCTTATCCTTATAGTTAAGATCAAAAAGGAAGGCAATATTATGGGAAACAAACCTCATCGCGTTAAAAAGTTACAAATGAAGGCTTTAAGACAGTTTAGTCAAATCGACATCTCAAAAAAATCTGATAAAGAAGCGGTAAAAATAGATTCTAGCTGCAAATTTTTAAAATCTTTTAATAAAGCCAATGCTATTGTTATGCTAAGAGATTGGAAAAAAACAGTAGAACATGTACACTTAAAAAACAAACCCCACCACAGTAAAAGATCCACTCCAGGTAGCGTAGATGAGCAAAATCCTGAGGTTATCTCAAATTATAAAAATAAAAGCAAAGCTATAAAAATTTTTCATAAGGGAGATATTGTAAAAAGTAATGATTTAGGGAGAAAATATCTAAAAAGCAATTTTAAAAAAGCAGCGTAACCCTTTCTTTTTTTTCTTTAGTAGGTTAAACTAGTTGTATGAAAATAGCTCATATTTCCGATATCCACTTTTTTGCCTCTTCTCTTGGTTTTAGGGATTTTTTCTCCAATAAATGGATT
>JBIKKN010000101.1:0-4097 GCA_044360335.1 Chlamydiia bacterium
TTGTAAAATAATTTCTTTAGTTTTTGGTTTAAAAAAAGGAGGAATTTCCTTATTTTTTAACTCGCCAAAACCATAGATGTAGGCAGCTTTTGTGGCTATAAATAGGAATATAGGAATATCCGGATCCATTTCCATAAAAATCCTTATTGTTTCCTTGTCTGCTCCAGCTAATACTTTATCTTTAATAAAGTTAGCTCCCTTATTAATAACTTCCTCTTGCAAAAGAGTGGGCGTTGATGCCCTATCAGTTCTTACAGTTTGTGGTGCCCTTAATAGGGAGTTTAGAAGCATCTCCTGTCTAACATAAGAAAAATCTTCATCCCTAAATAATCTAAGAGGGGTGGGATTAAACTGATCTGCCCAATAGCGGGCAAAACTTTCGTTAGGTGTTACATACCGGGAGAATAGGTTAAAAATTACTGCATCTGCTAAGCTCCAAATTATCGTAAAACTGCTGCTTTCTAGAAGCTTTTTATGTAAGAGGAAAGGTTTATCTGTAAAAGGGTATAAAAAAAGGTATAGAAAAGTTAAACTAGCATATGTAAGTGTTTCTATAATAGATGTAGCTGCAAGGAGAAAAAGACAGATTTCAGTAGTAATCACATTTATAAATTTTGGACGTAATAGATAATCATCCTCTTGCGGCAACGGTATCTGTCGAGCCACAGGGTTTCGAAATAGAAGTAATTTTGTGAGCAGTAAAGACGATTCGCATCTAATTGGCTGCATAAAATAAATTCCCTATTAATTAATATAATGATTTTAACGTTTTTAATAAAAAATAACAATAAAAACGTACTTTATTTAGCATTTATTTAAATTAGATAAATTTTTTTTCTATAAAAAAAGATAGATTTTATCCTAATTAGATGATATAGTTTTTGAAAATTAAAAATTTAATTAGAAATATTTTTTAAAAAAGAAGGGTAAATTGATGGGAAGAAGGATAAAGTTTAGAAATTTAATAAAGTTAGCTTTGTTTTCCATAAGTTTTATTTGTGTGAGTTGTTTTAATAAAAACAGGATGGATCAATTGACTTTTTATATTTTTGATGCAAAAACTAATACCTTTAAGAAAATTGATGAAAGTGAGCTCGAAAATTTAAAAACAAATATCGATAAAAATATAACAGAAGAGAATCCACCAGAAACAATTGTTATAAAATTACCTGATGAGGAATTTAGGGGTTGGAAAGAGCTAGCAAAAAGTATTGTAGGAAAAGATGGAGTAGTGGAGTACGTTCCAGTAGGTCAAAATGGGGAAAATTGGAAAGAAATTATTACTATTAAATATAATGACGGATTGAAACTTCCAACAAATTCAAAAAATATAGAAGCTTATTTAAATAATATTCGAAAACTTATTTTTGATAGATACCCAAAAGGTAATATCAGTTGGAATACCATAGAAGTTTCTAACGATCAAATCTTGTATGAATGGGTTATACATGAGCCGTATAAAAATATCCGCCCGCAGCACAGTATACACAAAGAAATTTTCACTAATAATGGACAAAATTGCGCGGTAATCACTCAGGCAGGTGGGGAAATGTCTTCTTCGGATAGGGAAAAATGGATAAAGGTATTAAATGAATCTACTGAAGTTGTCCCTTTTAAAAGTGCCTTTCCTATTGCTCAGGCGATTTCTTTAGCCGATAGATCACAAAGTTTTTTAGATTTGGGGGCTGTTTTTTCCAATTGGAAAGTTTTGGATAATTTTGATATTGGAGAAGGGAGCGTTGCAATTTGTTATATTCCGCCTTATCAAATTGGAACCTATGTTGCAGAATGTTTTGAAGTACACACTATTCCAAATATACACGGGACTTCAATGGCTAAAAAATTTGATAGGGAAAAAAGTACTATTTTAAAGGAGTTTAAAGGAGAGGTAACTTTTGATGTTTTAGAAGAATCCTCGGACGAAATTATTTTTAGCTATTCTACAATAAAAGATGGACTAAAACTTACCGCAATAGTCAGATCCTTTATTGTAGGGCAGGGCTCTTGTTATTTGTGCTATAAAAAAGGACTTACCGAAAGGATGTCACAAGAAGAAGTTCTCCTTTGGAAAGATAAATTGAAGATGATCAAACAAAAGTAACCCCCTCTTGTACTGTGAAGATAAATTAGAGCTTACTTCAGTGAATCTAAATTAAGATAAACCAATAGGTCTCAAAATTAAGCTCTTCACCAATCGGTTATAAAGGAAGGGGATAAAATTAAATACACCCTACTTTTAAATTTTTTTCCAATTGATGTAGGAATATCGAGTATGCTTGATAGGCTCTACCAAAAATCATAACAGTATTAGCAGTGCCCTCTAAATAATTCTTTTTTATAAATTCATCTATGGAAGAAATAATAAGTGTTATTCCTTGAAACACCAAAGAAAGTATAACAACAGTATTTAGAGCTATCCCACAAGTTAATGCCTACTGGAGTCACTTTTTCAAAAATTCTTCCCGCCTTACCCTTTGGGCAGGAAGTTCATATTCAGATAGTTTAATGTACCCAAGAGGAAGAGCAGGTAGCTATATTGTAGGTGCCGACTTTAAAGCAAAACTATTAAAACATCTAAGTGTTAACGGAACTTGGACTTATATGGGAGCTAAAGGGGACGATCCGTTTGCTCGCTCTTCTAACTACGGAAATAACATTGGATTTTTTATCACCTATTCTTTGGGAGATCTTGATAATAGAGTATGGATGCCTTCGGCTAACAACTCAAACTTTTTAGTAGATACTAATGCAAATCAATAAATCTACCCCATAAAAAAGTAGATAGCTTTTAGCCTGTCTCAATTTTTTTTAGTAACCCATCTTACGCAAATTCCTTTGGATATTTTTTTGTTGAAACGCGTCTTGATAAATGTTATAATACTTTATCATTTTTTAATGGAAATTTATATGAAAAACATAGATCCACCCCCAATTATAAAGACAAATAGGCTGGTGCTAAGGCAGTGGAGTAGTAAAGATCTGAATATTCTTTATCGGTTAGAAGGGGATATGTGGAGAAAAAAGGAGAAAGGGTTATGAGTAAATATGCAAACCCAAGTCCAAACACTCTTTATCCTATAGAAGGAGTTACAAGAACAGTATACTTAAAAAATATCATAACAAATCCACAAATTATTGTGGGTGAGTATACCTATTATGATGATCCTGATGATGTCTATAATTTTGAAAAAAATGTTCTTTATCTTTTCGACTTTATGGGGGACAAACTCATTATAGGTAAATTTTGTCAAATTGCAACAGGCGTACGCTTTATTATGAACGGTTCGAATCATGCGATGAATGGATTTTCTACCTATCCTTTTAAAGTGTTTGGAAAAAGTTGGGCATTAAAAGATCCTATGCATGTTGTAAGTAAGGGTGATACAGTTGTTGGCAATGATGTTTGGATTGGAAATAATGTAACCATTATGCAAGGGATAAAAATTGGTGATGGCGCAATTATTGGCACAAACAGTTTGGTTACAAAAGATGTTGAACCTTATACAATTGTCGGGGGGAATCCTGCAAGGGAAATTCGTAAAAGGTTTGATGAACAAACGATCCAATTATTGCTTGCCCTAAAATGGTGGGACTGGAACATACAAAAAATCACCGACAATCTTGAGGTAATAACTGGTGGACAGATCAATCAATTAAAGAAAATTACAAATGGCAAGATTGTTGATCTAAAAAAATGATCAGCACCAATGTTTAAACGTTTCCTTAGGAGCAAAGCAAAAAGCATCTTCGTGAAGAAATTGAACAAGAATTAAGTAGAGATATTAAAACTCACCTTATGCAAAAATGAAAATAATGCAAAAATGGAGAAGATATGATTATAACCATTGGATCGGCTAATCAAGCAAAAGTTCTTGCTGTAAAAGAGGTGCTGCTAGATTCTCCTTATTTTTCTACATTCAAGGTAGTTGAGTGCCAAGTAGGCTCTGATGTTTCAGATCAACCTATTACCCCCTGAAGAAACCATTCGGGGGGCTAAAAATCGAGCAAAAAATGCTTTTGAAAAAGTAAAAGGAGATTTTGCTTTTCCGCCCCCATAATTAAGAGTCGCTGAATATTTTAAATCTAAGTTGCTAATA
>JBIKKN010000103.1:0-4050 GCA_044360335.1 Chlamydiia bacterium
TTGTAAATATTTTTCCTAAAATGCTCCCTTCTTTTAAAAGGATAACCTTATCTGCTCTTTCTTCAGGGATTTTAACTGCTATTTGTGCCTTTTTTCTATTTAAAGATCCATCCATTTATTTATTAATGGGGGGAGAAAACTTTGATCTAGCACGTGATTTTGCCTCTCAAATTATTCAATTTTCCACCCTTACCTTTATTTATGGGGCGCTATTTTTTCTTTTTGCCTATCTTTACAAAGCAAAAGATGCCCTAGCCTTGCTTGGTGGTATTTTATAATTAAGAAAAAATATAAAATTAAAATATTTATTATGATAAAAGTGATTTATTTCTGTTTGCATATTAATTAAAGAAAATGTATAATTAGTTTAAATTTAAATAGAGTTTTTTTTAAAATGAGCTTATCTGTGTCTACTTTTGCTTTGGATGCTTATAAGCATTCAGATTATATACCGATTGTTAGTTCGGCAAAAGGGTTAACAGAGATATTTTTTTAAATATGTAATAATGCCATTTTTAAGCAATGATTTTATCGATAGCAATCGTTATTTTTCCTATTTAGAAAATCAGCGAAACTGGAGCGACTTTTTTGTTATTTTAATTCCTATAATTGGGAATATAGCTGCTTGCTTTTTTTCTTCAAAAAATTCAAATTGGGATGATCAAGATTTTGTTATGGAAAAAGTTTTAGCCCATGGTCTTAATCTTGAACATGCAAGCCGTCGTCTTAAAGGAAATAGAGATATTGTATTTGCAGCAACAAACCAAAATGTCGAGGCTTTTAAATTTGCTGACAATGCTGTTAAAGAAGATTATGAATTTGCCCTTGAATGCTTTCTACGTCATTGTGATAAAATTCATAGTTTTAGGTTTTTTCCCGAAAAGATTAAGTGCAATAAAGATTTTATTACTCAAGCAATAGAGCTTATGGGGCCGAATGGGGCGCATGATTATATTCCAATCCAATTAGCCCTGCCTTTAACAAAAGATCGTGATTTCATGTTATTTATGATTAGTAAAAATAAAGAGTATTTTGATGTTATAGATCCAACACTCTGGCAAGATGAAAGTTTTATTTTAGATGCAATTTGTAAAAATAGAAAAATACTTCAAAATGAATTTTTTACTGAACATAGGAAGGATAAAGATTTTGTGATTAAAGTTGTTACAAGGGATGGGTTAGCTCTTCAACATATAGAATGGGCCCTTAGATACGATATAGGAGTTATATCTGCAGCTGTTAGCGCAAATGGGTTAGCTTTGAAGTTTGCTTTTACAAATGATATAAAACTAATTAAAATGGCAATAGAGCAAAATCCTGAAGCTATTGAATATGCGCAGCTTCTAGATAACCAACATCAGCGCCTTCTAAATAATGATCATGATCTCTTCATAGAAATATGTAGTAAAAGCTTATTCACGTTTGCGGAAGCTTCTGATGAGCTTAAAAAAGATCCCGAATTTGTTGGTGAGGTAATTAGAAGAAACGGATTAGCGCTTTTATATGCAGATGATCAATTTAAATCTGATATAGAGTATATTAATTTAGCTCTTGAAACAGCCCCAAATATATTCAACCGTCTAGATTTATCATCTTTTAGTCAAGAACAAGTTGAACGTATGGCTTTAAAAGTAGCAGAAAATGAGTATGTGTTTCCTATATATCAAAACCTTCCTGAGCTATTAAAAGAGAATAAGGACCTGATTTTAGCATTAGTTGCTAAAAATTATCAGGAATTGGAACATGTTCAGGATTCATTTAAAAATGATGAGGACATTATTCTAGCTGGATTTATAGGAAACCCTAGAGCTATCCTTTTTGCCTCAGAACAAATTAAAAGGGATCAAGATTTTATATTTGGGCTTTTACGACAAAAACTTCAAGCAACTTACGATATAAGTGATGAACTTAAAAATGATAAAGCTTTTATGCTAAGGGTAATTGATTTAGATCCGACATTATCCAGATTTGCAAGTAATGATCTTAAAAAAGATAGAGCATTTGCTTCTGCTGCTATTAAAAAAGATGGTATGAATATTGCCTATTTTGATTTTAGAGAAGATAGGGAATTAGTCTTAGAGGCTCTTAAGCAAAATCCCCTTGCCCTTAAGTATCTAGATTTTAGATTTAAAATAAATAAGCCATTAGTGTTAGATTGTGTAAGAAGAAATGGTTTAGCTCTTGAATTTGCTTCTTTCAATCTTAGAAGGGATTTAGAAGTAGTAAAGGCTGCAATTACACAAAATCCTGAAGCTATTGAATTTGCCTCCAAAGCTCTTAGAGAGCAATTAATTGTCCAAGTTTAAATAAAGGGGGAGTGGGGTAAAATTTCTTTAAAGTGACCTTTTAAAGAGGAGGGGACAATTTCCTCAATTCCATTTTTATCATACATTAAAAAGTACATGCATGAAAACATTATTCCCAAAGCTGGGGAGATAATAGCAATAGATAGGGCTATAAAGCATACAATAGAGCGTTTAACTGCTAAAAAGGATTTTTTAAGGGATAGGGTTAGCTTTTTTACTTTAAAGGCAGTAACGATGTTTAAGCTAAGTTTTAAAGTGAAAAGAAAAATGGAATAGGCTCCCCAGAAAATATCAGCAATTAGAAGGCATAAAAAAAAGATCCTAGCAAAAAATGCAGAGAAAAAGGCATCTTTTTTGGAGCTTGGATCTTGGATATAATTATCGTTAGATCTTCCCCTTTCTTTAGAAAAGGCGATATATCCATCGTCTAAATCAGAGCCGTTAGTTGTTTCAGCATAATCAAATATATTGAATATTGTCATATTTTTTATTCTCCGTTTGCTTCCATTTCTTTTTTTATAACCTTATTTATTCCATTGCGTGCGGCAATTGCGTACATTTCCGCATACGTTGGAAAATTGAAAACATGATCTATAAAATAATGTATTCCCTCATTTAATGAAATCGCAAGTTGAGCGATATGGATCACTTCAGCGGCTCCACGCCCTATTATATGGGCTCCAAGGAGGGTAAAATTTTTTCTGTGAAATAATAATTTACATAATCCTGTTTTGTTTCCAGTGATCACGCATCTTGAAATTTCATAAAAATATGCCCTTCCAACTTCATAAGGAATCTTTTTTTCTTTTAAAGACTCTTCTGTTTCCCCAATATAGGAAATTTCGGGGATTGTCCAAATAGCAAAAGGGTATTTATCCATGATTTTACAATTGTTTGAGGAAAATGCGCAGTTTGCTGCAAATACCCCTTGTATATAACTTGTAGAAGATAAACAAGGCCCCCCAATTACATCTCCAATTGCATAGATATTTTCAACCTTTGTTTGAAAATTTTGTGTAACGTCTATATAACCATTGCTATTAAGAGAAAGATTTGCATTTTCAATATTTAAATTTTTTACATTGGCGACTCTTCCGGCTGCAATAAGTACCTTTTCAGCAGAAATTGTATCCCCATTTTTAAAGGTTACAAAAGCTCTATTATCCCTAATTTCCACAGAAGAGTACTCTTTTTCTCGAATAAATTCTAAATTATTTTCTTCCAAAGCAATTTGCAGGTGGGAGGCTATTTCCCCATCTAAAAATGCAAGGATCCTTTTGTTTTTATCAACAAGAGTTACCTTTACCCCCAAAATTGCCATCATAGAGGCATATTCTGATCCTATTACCCCAGCTCCTATTACAATTAACGATCTAGGAATAGTATCAAGGGATAAAAAATCAGTGGATGTAAGTACAGTTTTACCATCAAACATGCAGTTTGTAGGCTTTCTTGGACAAGAACCGGTTGCAATAAATATCTTATCCCCATAAATTTTTTGAGCAGTTGCATTTTTAAGGACCACCTCAATATGATGAGAGTCTATAAATTTTGCGTGACCAATATAAATTGCAATATTATTTTTTTTTAATTGGGTGAGTAAAATATCTTGTAAATGACTTTTTACCCAAGTTACTCTATGTCCTAAATCGGAAATGGAGATGTTTTTATTATCAAGTATAGAATCTTTATTTGCATAAAAACTTTTTTGCTGGAAGTTTGTTAAATCTAATATTGCTTCCCG
>JBIKKN010000104.1:0-3963 GCA_044360335.1 Chlamydiia bacterium
AGATCCAATAATTAAAATTTTCCCATTTCTTGCCTTAATTTCATGTAAATTACTTGATGTTTTCTCAGCGATGATACCACTGCCTAAAAAGGAAATTGTAGCAATATTTTCATCAATTAGGGCAATTGGACCGTGTTTCATCTCTCCGGCTGGTAAACCCTCAGCTGGAAGGTAGCTGATTTCTTTAAGTTTTAGTGCCGCCTCTTTGCTAACCGGATACATAGATCCTCTTCCAATAAAAAAGAAGGATTTAAAGTAAGCATACTCTTCGGCTAATTTTTTAATATAACTTTCATTGTTAATAACATCATCTATTGTATGGGGGATACTTCGCAGTTCAAAGATATAAGGGCTGCTATCTATTTTTAAAATATTGGAAAAATGAATGGCTAAAAGGTATAAATTTAAAAGCTGACCTGTAAATGCTTTTGTAGAACATACGCTAATTTCTTTTCCTACATATAAAGGGACAGTTACATCACACTCTCTAGTTAAAGAAGAATTAGGAGCATTACAGAGGGCAATTGTTAGAAAAAAAGAACTTTTTCCATATTTTAAAGCTGCTAAAGTATCTGCAGTTTCGCCAGATTGACTGATAATGATAGCTAGAGAATTTTCTTTGCTAATATGTTTTTTGTATCTATATTCAGAAGCTAAAAAGCAATTAACAGGGATCTTTGTTACTTCTTCAAAAAAATCTTTAGCAATTAAACCTGCATGAAAAGAGGAGCCACAGGCAATGATATCGATATGTTTTACAGTTTTTATTTGTTCTTCATATTCTAAAAGCTCAGAAAAAACAAAAGTTTCATTACTTGTTCTTTTTAGTAAAATTTCTCTACACAAAGCACTTTGTTCATAAATTTCTTTGTGCATAAAATGGGCATGCCCATTTTTTTTATCATCTATTGCATGTATAATAAGGTTTGAAAATTCTTTGGTAATTTGTTTGTAGGCATCATTATAAATTGTGATAGAAGAACTTGTTATTTTACCTATCTCTTCATTTTTCATAAAATAGGTAGAATAGGAGCTGTTTGAAAATGAGGATGGATCAGAGGAGATATAAACATCTTTAGTAGTATCGCAAATGCCAATTGCAAGGGGGCAATTTCTTGTGGCTGTTAAAATAGCGTGAGGATCGTCTTTGTGTATTAAAGCTATTGCAAACGATCCTTTAACCATTGCTAAGGACTGAATAATTGCCAAACAAATATCAGACTTATAGTTGTAGGAAATTAAATTCGTAATCACCTCAGTATCTGTTTGAGATTTAAAAACAACCCCTTTTTTTTCTAAATAGTCTTTTATCTCTAAGTAGTTTTCGATAATACCATTATGAACAAGCGCTAAGCTGTTTTTGTAGTCGGTTTGTGGGTGAGCATTATTTTCCGTTAATCCCCCATGAGTTGCCCACCTTGTATGTGCAATTGCTAAACGTGTTTTTTCTTTGTTTTTTTTTATAAGAGCTTTAAGCAGTTCTACTTTGCCAACAATTTTATAAGAAACAACAACCCCATCTGCAATAGTTGCAACACCTGCAGAATCATAACCCCTATATTGTAACTTTGTAAGACCTTCTATACAAATGTCTAAAGGTTTTTTTCTGCTTTTATTTTGAATAAATCCATAGATTCCACACATATTAAAAAATATACAGCTTAATAGTATTTTGATCGAGGTTTATCTTGCTTCTTTATCGTTAAATTTTCATATATTTTAGTATAGGGGTTTATGGAAAAGAAACATTTAAATCATTTAACTTCAAATTATGTTCGTAATGCTAACAATATTTTACAGTTAGATCAAACAATAAATAGCGCTATTGAATTTATACGCTCACAAAAAGAAAAGCAGGTGAGCTCTTTTTACTATGTACTTGATAAAAATAAACATCTAATTGGGGTTGTAAGCGCTCGCTCTTTACTCCAGCAAAATCCAAAATCCCTATTAAAAGATATAGTAAAAACAAACGTACATGTAATACAAGATAAACAACCTATGATAGATGCATTAGCAATCATGCAGAAATTTCATCTTCTTTCTATCCCTATTCTAAAAAATGGAAAATTTCAAGGCGTTGTTGAGCTCCAAGACTTTTTTGAAGATGAATTAGAAGTTTCTTCTAAAAGAAAACGCCTTCAGGTTTTTCAAATGCTTGGAATATTAGTAGAGGAAGGCCCTACAAAATCTTTGTGGAAAAAGTATATTCATAGAATGCCTTGGTTATTTTGTAATATGTTTAGCGGTATTGTTTGTGCTGTTATATCCCAAGTTTATGAAGTTGTTCTCCTTAATGTTATTATCCTTGCAATGTTTACCCCCCTTGTTTTGGCTCTTTCTGAATCCATATCTATGCAAGCTATGACAGTTAGCAATTACCTTATGACCCATAAAAAACATAGTTTTAGCAAAGTTTTTCTCTACCTTATAACAGAAGTTAGACTTTTTTTCCTTATTGCTTTAACTTCAAGTGTTTTTGTGGGGTTGCTCTCACTTTTATGGGGGGATGGAATAGGACCATCTTTGATAATATTTATTAGTATTTTTATTTCGGTAATTGTTACCGCTATCTTTGGAGCAGTTGTTCCAATTGTTATGCACAGATGGAAATTAGATCCAAAAGTTGCATCAGGTCCTATTGTTCTTATGATTGCAGATGTAATAACTATGCTAATTTATTTAACCTTAGGGTGGTCTTTACTGCTCTAACTTTGTTATCCAACAAGGCCTTTTAAATTTATAGATAATAAAAGGTAAAAGCACCATGGTAATAATTCCAAAAGATAAAAAACCTTGAAAAAATAAAATGCTTGAAATTTCAACCCCTGGAGGGGGAAAAAAACCAATCACAAAAGAAAATAAAACCCCAACTAACCCAAGACAAGCTATTAGCCACATCCCTATGTTTCCACCAGGAACTGCATAAGCTCTTAAGGTTTTTGCTTTTTTATATTTTAGCACAATCCCTGATATAAATAGTAGAGAGTACATAATGATGTAAAGTTGGGCTGCAAGAACTGTCATTATCCAAAAAGAAGAACTTACATTTGGCATCAAAATAAATAACAAAGAGAGGGCTGTAACAATTACAGCTTGAATAATCATTAACACATAAGGCATTCCAGCTTTGTTTGTTTTTTGAAACAAAGGGGGAAGGTAGCCGTATTCAGCAGCAACTAATATCCCCCTACAAGGGCCAACAACCCAGCTACTTACCCCACCTAAAGCTCCAAAAGCCATCAAAAAAGAGACAGTGGGCAAAAGTAAACTTAAATTGTACTGCTTTAAAAATATGCTCATCGCTTCAATTGTTCCAGATACAAGACTTATATCTTTAGAAGGAACAGCAATTGCTATACAAAGGGTTCCAAGAATTGTAAGTATTACAATTATTGCTGCAGATAAAAAAATGGCAATAGGGAAGTTCTTTTTTGGATTACTTACATCACCTGCATGAATAGCAGGCATTTCAATTCCCCCAAATCCAAGCAATATTCCAGTTAATACAGAAAACGTTGCAATGGAAGAAAAATTAGGGATAAGGGGAGTTGTATTTAGATCAATCATCAACTGTTTTCCCGAAAACATCCAAGTACCACCAAGACAAATTATAAGTGCAGCAGGTATAAAAGTTCCAACGATCACACAAAAAGTACTAAACCACCCAGTGAATTTTATCCCACGAAAATTTAAAAGGGTAAGAGCCCAAAATGTAAAGGTTACCATTAAACAAGTGTAAACAGGATGATCTATCAAAGAGGGGAAAAAAGTGTAAGCAAAAGCTGCTGATATAAAGGAGAGAATGGTCGGATACCAGGCAATATTTTCTACCCATAAAAGCCAAATAGCAAGTAAACCCATCTTGCCACCTAAAGCCTCTTTCACCCAAATAAAAACCCCACCTTTTTGAGGAAAAAGGGCAGCAAGTTCTGCTGAAACTAGAGCGCAAGGTATAAAGAA
>JBIKKN010000105.1:0-3956 GCA_044360335.1 Chlamydiia bacterium
TTGACTTATAAAAAACTTCAAGTACTTTGAAGTTTGTTCTAAAAGAGTTTTACTTGCATGATATCGGTTTACAAGTTGACTTTTATTGGAAGAAACAACCTGGCATAATTTTTTAAAAGCACCTGGCATATAATATGTATTATTTACTTGCTTATATATCTCTATCAGATTTTTAACATCAATTAACTTCTCATCATTGGTTAATTCTAAATCCGTAATTGGGGGTGGAGCAAAATGTAAGTGATCCTGGTCAACCCTTAACTCATCATATTTGATATTAAAATTTATCACACAAAGATCAGGTGCTCTATAAGGATCTCTAACTTCCTTTTTTTTACTTAAATAAGCTATTGCCTTACCCAATAAATAAGAGGCTGAAATTATTAGACCTAAATAGCAAAACAATATCCAAACAAGTACAAATTTTATAATTTTAACTATAAGATATTCTTGTGAATAAAAGGTTTCTACTATTTTGTATCTAAAAAAATTAAGTGGCTCTTGTAAAAAAACCCCAGTTATATAAAAAAAATTTTGGTTTTTTATATCCATTTTTAAGTAATAGTTAAGATATAATTAATATATAATAAAGCTACTATATATATAAAATCAAATAAAAAATAAATATATATTAATAAAAAATTTATAATATTTATGCTAAAAGAATTTGTTTACCTTCTTTCCAAAGGCACTCAAGATCATACCTTTCCCTTAATCCTGGCATAAAAATATGAACAATAATATCAGAGTAATCTACTAAAATCCACTCCCCACTTTGTAAACCTTCTATTTTCAAAGCTTTTTCAGAAAATTTTTCTTTCATAGCTCGAACAAGGGTCGATCCCATTGCAGATACATGACGATTAACAAACCCATCTACAATAATTAAATAGTCAGTAATATTTGAAATAGCGCTAATATCTAATACTAAGGGATTTAAACCCTTTTTATCTACTAGGTGATCCACTATAAATTTAAGTCGTTTTTCTTTATCTGGAGTTTTCATATGATAGAGTATACGCAAAATACAAAATCATATCCAGCAATAATTTATAAAATAAATTTTAACTATTTTCAAAATCAGAAATAATTATTTCACAAGCTCTATCAAGTGGAAATTTAGATAAATCAATCCATCTAAATAAGGGCTCTTTTCGAAACCAAGTAAACTGTCTTTTAGCATAATTTCTTGAAGATTTTTTAAAAGAGTGCATGAAAATTTGCCAATCGGCCTCAGTTTGTTTAGAATCTAAAAATGTAAGGCATTGTCTGTAGCCAATTGCATTTGCTGCCGATGGATTTTTTAAAAGCCCTTTATCTTTTAATTTTAAAACTTCCTCAATCAACCCTTCTTCTATCATTTTTTCACATCTTTGATCGATACGTTTATAAAGTTCTTCTTTTGGATGGTATAAAAACCAGCATCTAAAATCTATATCTTTTGGAAGATCTTCGGCAGAAGGTTTTGGAATTTCTGTAACTTTTTTTCCTGAAAGAGCCATTATTTCAAGAGCTCTAACAATTTTATGTTTGTCTGAAAGAGTAATAGTTTCGGCATAATCAGGGTCTAAGCTTTTTAATTTTCCATAAAGCATCTCTACCCCATATTTTTCTGCATCTTCTTCTAAACTTTTCCTTAAAACAGCGTCCGAAGGAGGCCCTTTTGGCGGTCCATATAAAACTGTATGGATATAAAAACCAGCTCCACCAACTATTAAAGGAACTCTATTATGGTTAAAAATTTCCTGGCATGAGCAAGTTACCTCATCAAAAAAATTTACCACAGAAAAATAATTATCAATATCACAAATATCAAGCAAATGATGAGGAACTTCCCTTCTTTGCTCTTTAGATGCTTTGGCACTTCCAATATCTGTTCCTTTATATAATTGAATAGAGTCTGCAGAAACAATTTCCCCACCAATTGCTTTAGCTATTATTAAAGAAGCTAAAGTTTTACCAGTTGCTGTAGGTCCAGCTATTATGATAACTTTCTTTTTTTTAAAAAAAAGATCATCTTGCCTTTGTAAAGAAGGCTCTAATTTATCAAATATACCTTTTGTCAACGAAAATTCCTTTATGAGACAGCACTTATTTCATCATTAAAAATTTGTAAAATGATTTCAAAACCTGCTAAACGGATAATTTCCATTACATCATCATGAATGGAAAAAAGCTTAAAGTAGCCGCCTATTCCTTTCAATCTTTTTGTCATAGAAAGCAGCACTCTCATCCCTGCACTACTTAAATATTCCACCCCTGAAAAATCTACTAATATTTTATTATGTTTATTTTCAATAGCATTATTTAATACATTTTCAAGCTGTACAGAAGTTGTTGCATCTAACCTTCCTTCCAAACGAAGAATTAAAGCATTGTATTTTTCATCTTTAGTAACTATCATAGTTTCCCCTTTTTTATTTTTTTACTTGCTTTGATATCCAACGTAAATATTCTTCATTTCCATCTTCAACGGAAAATACAAGTATTTCAGGTATATCATAAGAATGATATTTTTTAATTAATTTTTCTATGCTAACATAAAGATCAGCAACTGTCTTTATAAAAATTTTTACCTCTTGCTCAGATACAAGTTCGCCCTCATCTAAATAATATGATTCTACAGAAGGTAATATTGATGCACATGCAATCAATTCTTTTTCAAATAAGATTTCAATTATCTCTTGAGCTTCTGCAATTGTTGAAACTGTAGATTGTATTTGTATATATTGGTCCATTTATTTTTATCCTTTCACTTTTTACATATTGCTAAAATCGTAGGGCAAGTCATTTAAAATATCGGCATAAGCTGTTTTAAACTCTTCTTTTTGAGCGTTAGTAAAAACTTCTTTCCATCTGCCTTTTGTATAAACTCAACTTTGTCTTCCGTTACATCTATTCCTAAATAATTAGCTATTTTAATTATTGTTTCCTTTTGTTTTTCTTTACACCCTTTACCTTGCTCTCCGATAATTTCTTCAAATTTAACAAGTAAATGAGGATATTTATCTTTTAAATTTAAATAGTTTTTCCACTGGGAAATTAAAGATCTACCATCGTAGGAAAAATTCCCTGTATCATACCTTCTATTTTTAATAATCACAGATAACTTTTGCTCTTCATTTAAGCTATTCCATGTATTTAAATCCAAACCAAAAACATCATATCTATCAGGCCAGCCAGAGCTTCTTACAGGGTGATATGGGTGGCCATTAAACCACTCAGGGTACTTATTTATATGCCCTAAATAAGAAAGAGTAAGATCTCTTGGATCCCTTATTAAAAAAATATATTTTGTAGGATTTTCTGGATCTTGAGGAACTTTATAACCATCAACAAAATGGTAGATAGTATTTTCTTCCCAAGATTTTCCTAATAAAGTTATTAATTTTTTTAATAAATGTGTTCCTGATTTTGTGATGCTAATCACATGAAAATTTTGATCGTTTGCAAAAACCATCGCAAACATCAAAAAACTAGAAAGAAAATATTTTTTTAACATAAACTCCTTATAATTTTTCTATTAAAGCTTGATCCCCGTGTCTTAAATCAATAACACAAATTTTTAAGTCGCAAGAGAGCTTATCAGAAAGTATAATATAATGCTTCAGTTCATTTAAATAGTTTCTTTTTGTTAACCTTAAAATGTCTTTTCTCTCCTTATATTTTAAGGTTAACACCACTTCATTTTTACCAAGACTTTTTTCCTCCACTTTAGAAACATCTAAAAGGAGGATATCCCCTTTTATTTGTAAATCATAGATTTGTTTTAGCATATTTTTTGCAAAATCCCATTTAGTTTTCTCTTTATAATCAGAAATAGTAAAAGAGTTTTGCACATTTTCTATCCCTAAAAATATTTTTGTTAGCCCTTTTGGAGAAAAAAAAGGCTTTATAGGAAAAATTTTTCCAAAACTATCAATTGCTGCATTATTAAAGTCTGAAAGTAGAGCAAA
>JBIKKN010000178.1:0-2675 GCA_044360335.1 Chlamydiia bacterium
TCTTTTTTGGAACCTAGCAAAAAATGGTGTTATTCCCTATTATTTACATCAATTAGATAGGGTTAAAGGCTCTTTACATTTAGAAGTTTCAGCAGAAAAGGGGTTAAGGCTTATAGAAGAAGTAAGGGAAATTTTACCAGGATATGCAGTGCCTTTGTTTGTTAAAGAAATAAAAGGAGAAAAGTCAAAAACACCAATTGTAAATTTAGCTTTAATGCAAAAAAATTATGTGGAATAAAAATAAAAAAATTTTAAACGAAGCTTCATCTTACTTAGAAGAGGGGATGATTCTTGTATATGCTAATTTTCAAGTAGAAATTTTAACTGCTGCTGCTTATCATTTTTTAAATATTGATAAAAATCTTAAAACCCTTAATTTTTTTGATATCAAACAAAGTCCTCTAACAAAAAAGATACATGAGATGATTTTTAATAACCAAGTAATCTCTACTGTAGAAGATGAGGAAAAAACAATTGTTTTTCGCTGTTGTAATATTGATAAGGGGAGAATTAAGCTTATTATTATAAAAGATGGATCCTCTGCTGAAAAAATGTTAAATATGGGAAAAGAATTTGTGGGAAATGCCTCCCATGAGCTTCGTACCCCTATTACGATTATTAAAGGGTTTACGGAAATGTTGCTGGAAGAAGAGGGTATTTTACCATCTATGCAAAAATCTATCTTAAAAAAAATGAAAGTAAGCTGTGAAAGAATGGAGCACCTTGTTAAACATTTATTAAGGTTAACAGATTTAGAAAACTCTAATTTAGAAGCACTTGCGCCAACTGATATCCATAGACTTATTGAAGATATTAGTTACCAAGTGATATCGATTTATCCAGATGTTCGTATTGAACATCTAAGAAAGGAAGAAGACATAAAAGCTTATATTGACTCTGATCTTATGGAACTTGTTTTTACCAATTTATTTAAAAATGCAGTAAAATATTCAAAAGATGAAAAAGTTATTATTGTAAAAGTTGATAGCACTCATGAGGATGTTTACATACAAATAAAAGATAAAGGTATTGGTATCCCAGAAAAAGATTTAGAAAAGATTTTTGATAGATTTTATACAGTAGATAAAGCTCACTGTAGAAAGTTAGGGGGAGCGGGCCTTGGGCTTTCCATTGTTAGACTTATTGTAAATAAGCATGGAGGTAAAGTTTATGCAACATCTATCCTTGGAGAGTCAACAACCATTCATCTACACCTTCCAAAAGCTAAAGATCCTCTTGCCCCTGCCCTAAGGTAATTAAAGATCCTCCACCAAGTTTTATATATTCTTGATGGCTTTTTGATTTAACATCTTTAAAAAGTAAAAAATTTATATGAACGTCATATTCTAAACCTTTTAAGATGGCTCTAAGGTCTTCTTCTGAAAGTCTAGCAGAGGTTTTTCCTTCAAAATAAAGCTCTTTTTCCCTTTCTAAAATATCTTTTGAAAGTTTATCTCCGAAAAATGCATTAAGTAAAGGGATGGGCATATATTTAAAAGAAATAAATGGGCCCTTTTCTATTTTTTTTAAACAAATATAGTCAAGCAGACTATGAATTTTGTTATCATCAGAAGAGCCCTTACAAAGCATCAAAAAAAATTTCCTATCTTCTGGATTAGAAAAATGAACTTTTGCAAGAGATTTTTCCTTTTTTAGTCCATTTACGATCTGATTTACAAAAATGTGTAAAAAATTACTATTTGTACTTTGTTTTTCCTTATAAAAAAGCTCGTTTTTATATAGCTCATGTATTAAGTTTTTAAAAGTTTTTAAAAGTAGATTCTTTTCTTCTAGGTTATAATCACCCTCAAGTAATGGATAAAGGTTTAATTTGCTGTTTTCTGATGGCTTTACTTTTCTTGAAGCAAAAGATACACCTTTTCTTGCGTTTTTTCTATCTGCGTCTGTTTTTTGTTGTGACTTTTTTGAGTTAAAATATATTTTTTTAACTTTTTCATTTTGATAACGGTATTTTGCATTTACAAGATTTTCTAAATTTTTAGCAACAAGTGAGGTTGTTTTTAATGAATTTGTCATAGAAAGGGAGGTAAGCATAAAAATAAGGATCATCATGGTTGTTAAAAAGAGGAAATTCATAGCTTAAAAGTGTAGTTTAATTGGTTAGAGTTACTCTCTTGAATAAAAAATTTTAAAATTTTATTTTCTAGAGTATAGGAAAAAATAGCTACATCAGAAAGTAAAGCTCGTTTTAATTCTAAACCCTGATTGTTTGTGATTTTATAGATTAGCTCTTTATCAAATGTTCTATATATTTCACAAACTACCATGCCTGAAAAACTACTGTCATCTTTAAAACCATTATCAAAAGTAAAAGATAGATATTCACTATAATATGGTGAGCTTTTTTTTATAGTAGTTACATCTATTGAAGAGGTAATTTCCTCCATTTTTTCATAAAAAAGAGCCCTTTGAAATACAAAAGGTCTGATCTCTTCTAGCTGAGCGGAAAGTTTTTGATATTTGAAAAAAAGGGATGTAACAGAAAACATTAATATACCAAAAAGGGAGGTAGAAATTATCACCTCTACAAGGGTGAATCTAAATATTTTAACCTTTTTTATCATTAGGGTAGATCCTTTGCCTTTTAATATATATGTACCTAAGTGGGGAAGAGGGGGTTTTAAAAGCGCTTTCTAAAGAATCTAGTGCTTGAT
>JBIKKN010000004.1:0-13720 GCA_044360335.1 Chlamydiia bacterium
TTATTTAAAAAAGTATGGGATATTTGATTACAGAGGGGGAGGGAGAGCTTCTGCTAGAGAAACTGCATCAAGAGTTGCAGCAGGGGCTATTGCAAAAAAAATAATAGAGCCTATTGAAATTGAGGCAACTGTTATTCAAGTAGGAAGCGTTAAGGAAAATTTTGAGCAATATTTAGAAAAAATTATGATGGAGGGGGATTCTGTAGGGGGGATTATTGAGTGTAGGGTAAAAAATGTTCCACCAGGGCTTGGGGACCCAATCTATGAAAAGGTAGAGGCAAATTTAGCAAAAGCTATTTTATCTATAAATGCTTGTAATGGGATAGAATTTGGAGGTGGCTTTAGCTCACTATCTATGAAAGGGTCAGAATATAATGATCAAATGGAAAATGGAGCTTTTTTATCCAATCATCATGGGGGAATTTTAGCAGGGATAACAACAGGGGAAGAGATAATTTTTAGGTGCAGTTTTAAACCAACTTCAAGTGTTAAAAAAAAAATGAAAACATTATCTATTTTTGGAGAAAATGTAGAAAGTATCCCAAAAGAAAATGTAAGACACGATCCATGTGTTGCACTTAGAGCTCCTGTAATTGTAGAAGCTATGACATCTTTAGTATTTGTAGATTATTTTTTATTAAAAAATTGTTCTAAAATGCAAAACACTTTATGTTAAGTTAAATTTACTTTATAAGGACGTTTAATGGATGTTACAATGCTCTCGCGTATTCAATTTGCGCTAAATATTTCTTTTCATTATTTATTTCCTCCAATGACAATTGGTCTATCTTGGGTGATAATATTAATGGAGGGGCTTTATTTAAAAACAAAAAATCAAGATTATTATCGTATTACTCGATTTTTAATAAATATTTTCGGCCTTTTTTTTGCAATGGGAGTTGCAACTGGTTTTGTTCAGCTATTTGCTTTTGGAAATAACTGGTCACAATTTTCTAAATTTGTAGGAAACGTATTTGGATCTCTTTTAGCAGCAGAAGGGGTATTTGCATTCTTTTTAGAAGCAGGATTTTTAGGTATAATGATTTTTGGATGGCATAAAGTAAAACCAAAAACACATTATATTGCCTCTATTCTTGTTGGCCTTGGTGCAACAATGAGCGCTACGTGGATAGTTATGGCTAATTCATGGATGCAAACTCCTGCTGGATATAAGATAATTGGCGAAGGGATTCATAAAAGGGCAGTTATTACAGATCTTTGGCAAGTGTATTTCAATCCATCCTTTATGACACGGCTTGGCCATGTACTTCTTGGTTGCTTTTTGATGGGAATTTTTCTTGTGATTAGTATTTCTGCCTATTACGTTTTAAAAGGTAAACATGAATTTTTTGGTAAAAAAATGTTAAAAGGATCAATTGTAACAGCTTTTATTGTTTTACTTCTTCAACTTTGGTCGGCAGATAGTAGCGCTCGAGGTGTTTCAAGGGATCAACCTGTAAAATTTGCTGCAATGGAGGCTATATTTGAAACAAGACCTAATACCCCAATGGCAGTAATTGGAATAGTAGATATGAAAAATGAAAAGGTTCATGGTATAAGTATTCCATCTTTGGTGAGTTTGATGACATATCACAATTTACATCAAGCTGTTCCTGGTTTAAATGAGTTTCCAAAAAAAGATTGGCCACATGTGCCAAGTGTGTTTTATAGTTATAGAGCGATGATTTATTCTTGGTCGGTAATGATTTTACTTGCAACATTGGGAGTTTTTTTCTTTAACCGTTTACACACAAAAAAGTGGTTCTTATGGAGTTTAATTTGGTCTATAGCTCTTCCTTATATTGCCAATTTAGCTGGCTGGTTTACAGCAGAAGTTGGAAGACAGCCATGGATTGTTTATAATGTAATGAGAACTTCTGAAGGGATTTCAAGAGTTGTAAATAGAGCAGATGTTATAGCTTCACTTATAATGTTTGTGATTATGTACACTTTAATGGGAATTTTATTTGTTTATCTTTTAAATAAAAAAATACAAAAAGGTCCTATTTTTGATGATGATGATAGGGAAAGTTTAGAATATAGAGATCCATTTTTAGAGTTACAAAAATAAAAAACAAGGGGCAAAAAATATTATGAATATAGAAATATTGCAAATTTTAGCGTATTTAATTGTTGGGGCCGCTGTGACTTTATATGTTGTACTAGATGGTTTTGACTTAGGGGTAGGGATTTTACAAATTTTTGCTGGCAAAGATGAAAATAGAAGAATTTTTTTAAATTCTATTGGCCCTTTTTGGGATGGAAATGAAGTTTGGTTGATAGCTATTGTTGGAACTTTATTTGTAGCTTTTCCTGATGTGTATTCTATTTTACTTTCCGGATTTTATTTACTTATTATGTGGATGTTACTTGGGGTTATTTTAAGAGCAGTAGCTATGGAATTTCGTTCTAAAGAAAAATCTCTTAAATGGCGCTACTCTTGGGATGCAATTTTTTGGTTTGCAAGTGTTACTATTACTTTTACAGCAGGAGTTCTTCTTGCAAATTTATTAATTGGTGTTCCAATTACTAAAGAAAGAGAACTTTATATTAGTTTAAAAGAGGTATTTAACCCTTTTGCAATTTGCGTAGGTGTTTTTGCTATTTCTCTATTTGCTCTGCATGGAAATATTTTTTTATTGATTAAAACCGAAGGTGCCCTTCAAGAAAAACTACATAAATTTATGATAGTTACATACCCAGTTTTTGTTTTATGTTTTATTTTATCAACAATTTGGACATGGACAGAGCTACCTAGGATCACAAATATCTTTTTAGTACACAAAGTATTTTTTTTATTGCCATTTACCCTTTTAATAACAATGTTTCTTGTTGCTTATTGTGCTTATAAAAAAAATTATGGGTATAGCTTTTTATTTTCTATGATAATGATCACTTTGTTTTTTTTATTAACTTTAGTTGGAACATTTCCAAATATGATCCCTTCAACTTTGGATTTTGCTGGCAATAGTTTAACTATTTATAATGCATCTTCTCAAAAAACAACACTAGTTATCACTTTAATTATTGCGGCAACAGGATTACCTTTGGTGTTTTTATATGGGGCAATACTTTATACAGTATTTAAAGGAAAAACAAAGCTTACAGATTATAGTTATTAACTCACCTTACGCAAAAATAAAAATATTTGGGCTGTAGCGAAAACTCTCGGGGTTAAACTATTATAAAATAGCCATATCTATTTGATATTGCTATTTTATAATAGTTTAACTCCGAGGTTTTGGCCCTGCCGAAATCTTCTTATTTTTGCGTAAGGTGAGTTATTAATGGGAACCTTTCCAGCTTAATTTCTTTCTTAAAGTAGAATAAAAAGTTGTATCTTTTTCTGTGAAGGAAATAAGTTTAAAGGTTTTATTACTTAATTCAATATGGGTTAATTGCTCCTTTTCTAATTGGAAAGAAGTAAGCCCATCCATAGTTACAGTTACTGGCTCTTTTTGGGAAATAGATTTTATTTCTATTTTAGAAGAAGAGGGAACTACAAAGGGTCTTGCCATTAAAGTGTGTGGGCAAATTGGAGTTATTACAAATGCATGCAATGTTGGATATAAAATAGGGCCACTTGCTGCTAGAGAATATGCAGTAGACCCATTTGGTGTAGAAATAATTAACCCATCTGACCAAAAGGTATTGAAGTATTCATTGTCTATAGAAACTTCTAATTTTACCATATTTCTAATTTCTCCTCGATGAAGAACAATATCATTTACAGCAAAATATTTTTTATTAGAAGGGGAAATAGCATCTAACATAATTCGATTTTCAACAGTCCACTTTTTAAGGATAAGATCCTTTAAATACCCCTCAAATTCCTCCATTTGAATATCTGCCATAAAACCTAAAGAACCAAAATTAACAGCAGTAAAAACAGCTTTTTCTCTATCAATATATTTGCTTACAAAATGTAATAAAGTTCCATCTCCACCAAAAGTTATAAATATATCAATATCTGTTTTTTCTTCAATAATAGGGAGGTTATACTCCTGTTTACTTTCTATATCTATAAAAACTGGGATATTATTTTTTTGAAGATAAGATATAAAACAAAGAACAAAATCTTTTGGTAGATCTTTTTTTGAGCTCGGGCAAATTCCAATTTTCATGGGCAAATGTTCCTTTTTTATTTTAAAAATCCTTTTCTAGAGGCTTGCCATCTACCCCGATTAGTAGTTCTTTTTCTCTATTTTTCATTAAAGTTGTGATTTTTTTTTCTGCAAGATCAATTTTTTCACTACAACTATTTATTAGTTTATCTGCTTCCTCATATAAGAGGATAGAATCTTCTAAAGATATTTTTCCTAAATTAATTTTTTCCAAAATTTCTTCCAATCTTTTATAAGATTCCTCAAAAGTGTTTTCTTTTGTCATAATTTACTTCTCCTTTACTGTTTCAATTTTACCTATAGCAGATCCATCTGATAATTGGATGTATATTTTTTGATTATTTTCAAGCTGCTTATAAGATGAAATAATTTTTTTCGTATTTTCAATAAAAATCAATGAATAACCCTTTTTTAATAAATTTTCTGGATGAACAGAAAGTAGATGCATTTGTAGGGATTTTACTTTTTCTTTAAAACTATTGATTTTTGTAATTGGGGAAAATAGATTATATACCTTTATTTTTTCCTCCATAAAGGCCTTTTTAATACGTATATTTTTTAAGGAAGCTTTATCTATTGCAGCTGTAATTTCATCTAATTTTTGTATAAAAAGGGATAAGATAGAATAAGGGGATGTAAAATATCTATTTTCAGATATTTTTTTTAAAGAAGTTTTGTACTGAAGAATAAAAGTTTTTAAACTACCAAAGATGTTATTCTTTAATTTCTTTAAACTTTCATAGAGTAAAATTTTATCTACAACTACAATTTCTGCAGCAGCCGAAGGTGTAGGAGCTCGAACATCTGCGACAAAATCAGCAATTGTAAAATCTGTTTCATGTCCGCAGGCAGAAATTATAGGGATATTTGAGTGAAAAATAGCGTCTGCAACAATTTTTTGATTAAAGGAAAAAAGATCTTCTAAAGAGCCTCCCCCTCGTCCTACAATGATCACATCTACTAAATTAAAGGTATTAAAATCCTCTATTGCTTTAGCAATCTCAATTTCTGCCCCAACTCCTTGAACTGCTACTGGATTTAATATTAAGTTAAAGTTTGGATATCTTCTAGAGAGCACTTGGATAATATCTTGAATAACAGCGCCTGTAGGACTTGTTACAACACCAATTTTTTTAGGAAATTTAGGGAGGGGTTTTTTTCTTTGTTTAGCAAAGTAACCTTTTTTTTCAAGCTCTTCTTTTAACAGGTGAAATTTCATTAAAAGATCGCCAGTACCTGTTTTAGAAATCTTTTTTGCAATAATTTGATAACTTCCCCGAGGGGGATAAACAGATATTTCTCCACTAACAATAATTTCATCCCCATCCTTAGGAAGTAAAGTAGAGGATGCAGATGATGCAAATAATGCAACAGAGATTGCACTTGAAGAGTCTTTTAAGGTAAAATAAATATGCCCATTTGGCCCTTTTTTCAAGTTAGAAACTTCCCCTTTTACCTCTACTGCGGCAAAGTTAATTTCAAAAAGATTTTTTATTTCATATGTTAATGAAGATACTGTATGAATATTTTTAATTATTTCTTTCATGGACTTTAAGAATAGGTTATAATGAACAAATTTTCAACTTGAAAATAGAAACTTTGTTTGTTATACTTTACCCTTATGAAAAAAATTCTTATTGCTAATCACAAAATGAATAAATTAATTAGACAATCTAAAGAATTTATTCAAAATATCCCTCACCAAAGCCTTGTGGATATTGCAATTTTACCCCCTTTTTTGTCTATAGAACATGTCAAGGATGAAGCTTTAAGTAAAAATATACTTGTTGGAGCTCAAAATATGTCTGAACATAGCTTTGGAGCATATACAGGAGAAGTGAGCGCTTCTATGCTTAAAGATGTAGGGTGTGATTTTGTAATGCTTGGTCATAGCGAAAGAAGGGAAATATTTTTAGAAAATAATGAAGTTATAGCTAAAAAGGTAGAGCGCGCTGTGGTGGAAAATATGCCATTTGTTCTATGTGTAGGGGAAAAAAAAGAGCAAAGGGATCTTTTAGAAACGGAAGAAGTTATTAATCAGATGCTTAACTTATCACTTTCAAGCTTAATAGGGCCACAATTTGATTTGGTTACTATTGCATATGAGCCTGTTTGGGCAATTGGAACTGGAAAAGTTCCTTCGGCTAAAATGATTGAAAGTGTGCATGCCTTTATTAGAAATAAATTATTAGAATTATCTTTAGAAAAAGGGTCGTCTGTGCGTATTTTGTATGGCGGCTCAGTAAACTTTCAAAATATAGAAGAAATTCTTTCTATAGACAACGTAAACGGTGCTTTAGTAGGTGGGGCATCTTTAGATCCATTATCCTTTAACCAGTTGATTAATAAGGCGGTTTTTTAGTTATGTCATTAATGTTTTTTTTATTTATTTTTTTATTTATTTTTGTAGCCCTTCTGCTATCTGTTTTTGTACTAATGCAAGAGAGTAAAAGCTTAGGCTTTGGTGCATCTTTTGGAGGAGATAGTTCTTCTTCATTATTTGGATCCTCAACAGCAACAATTGTAAAAAAAATTACAAGCTACTTAATAGCTTCATTTATTATAGGTTGTTTGATCTCTTCTTATTGGTCCCATTCCTTATCTAAAACTCCAAAGGCCCCTGAGGTCCAAATTGAATCAATAGATTCCTCTAAATAAAAAGGGGGGGGTGTTAAATGAAGCAGCTCTGCTACTATGGAAATCCAATTCTTAGAAAAAAATGTAAACCCGTACAAGAGATAACCCCTTTTATCCACCAAGTTATTAAGCAAATGCTTGAAACTTTAAAATTTCATAATGGGGCGGGGATTGCTGCCCCTCAAATTGGTTATGAATTACAAATTTTTATAAATTTACTTAGTGATCAAGAGGATGAAGATGGATTTGCTTTAGATCTTACTCAACCAGAAATTTATATTAATCCAATAATTACTAATTCTTCAAAAAAACAGTTTAAAGATAAAGAAGGGTGTTTATCAATCCCAGGTATTCGATCAGATGTAAGCCGACCCCAATCTATTAATATAGAGTATACAGATATAGATGGGAAGAGGGTTACTTGTAAAAATATTAAAGGATGGAAGGCAAAATGCCTCCAACATGAAATGGACCATTTAAATGGAGTTTTATTCATTGATCATATTTCCAAAGAAGATAAAATGAAAGCCCAACCCATATTAATGGATCTTGAGCATAATTATAGAAAAAACAGTATTATGCCGAAAGATTTCCTATAATTATGAAATCATAATAAAATGTTTAAAATCTAATTAAAATATGTTATAATATTATTATAATAATATTTTTAATTAGGATTTTTATGTTTTGTTGCGGTAAAGGAAATATAAAACAACAGATAGTTAAAGAAGAAGCAGCTACTTGTATACAAAAATACACAAGGAGTTTTCTTGCAAAAAATAAAGCGCAACAAATTAAAACAGAAGTACTTGCATCAACTAAGATCAATAAATTAGCTAGAGGTTTTATAGCTAGAAAAAATATTAAGCAAATAGCTGCTCAAAAAGGGTTTGCAGCTACATTAATAACTAAAATAGTTAGGGGTTATTTTACTAGGAAAATTACAGATAAAATAAAGATCACTAGCTCTATACAAAACGCAAAAGATAATATTTTTTTACAAAAGCTTCATTTAGAAAGAGTTACATCAGATATTGAAGTTATAATAAACAAAATAGGCAACCAAAGTCGAAATAAAGAAAATTTATGGGATTTTGAGAAAGATTTGCAAACGCTTGCTAAATTAGATAAATTAAAACAAAATTTAATAAAATTAATACCCCTATTAACGAAAAATCTAGAAGATTTAGAAGCAAAAGTATCTTTAAAAGAGGATGTAGTCTCCCAAGGAAGAGAATCAGAAGACTCAGGCTCAGAATTAGTATCAGACTCAGATTCAGACTCAATTAGCGATCAAGGGGGAGAAATCTTAGAAGATACACCACAAGCCACTTTAAATGAAGAGGTTAAAGTTGTAAATACTATAGTTTATCCAAAATCATGGATAGGGGAAGGGGGGGAGGCTATTATTTCTATGGAAGAGTATAGTCAAACCCAACCTAAACAAGCAGAAGCTGCTAAATTACATATTTTTAAACTACACTCTAAAGTTAAGGTCTTAGGTTTTTTAACCCTTATTAAGCAAGTCTTAGAAAATCAAACTAGTTTTTCTAAAACCGTGGTGGAAAGATGTACAAATTTAAAAGGCTGCTATAGTGGTAAAATAGGTAAGTACCAATCTATTTTTCTTCTTCAGCTTCAAAAGCTTATTCAAAGAGAAACAGGGGATTATAAGCTTAAAGCTGGCGAAAAGGAGGTTTATGATCAAGTGGATACAACTAAAGGTTTTGTAGATCAAGAGGTTAGAGATGAAATTTTATCAAAATTAGGCGATGGGACAATACAAAACCTCTATTCTTATTTAGCTAAAATGGAATTTTCAAAAGAAATGAGCAAGGTGGAAAAAGCAGCCATTTCCCAAAACATGGAAAAAGAGCTAGAGAAAATCCCTAATGTAAACCTCACTAGAGCCAAAAATGAAATAAAAGCTGGCACAGATCCAAGGGCAATAGTAGGGAGTTTATTAATGGAAGTTATAATTAAAAATTAATATTACATAATTAATTGACTTTAATTAAAATTAATATTATAATTAATGTAATAAAAAACAAAAAGGAATAAAATTATGGTTCCAACTATAGCCCCATTATCCTCTGATCAAAAAAATTTAGCAAAAGTATTTTATTCTACAGTTGCAAAAGATTCTTTTACAGAATACAGTAAAAATCAGCAGGCACTTTTAGATGCTAAGGTTATTTTATCAACAGCTCCGTTATTCTTTCTTTTAAAAGAAGTAACATCCGAAGAAATTGAAAAAATAAGAGCGAAAAAAAACTTAATGGTAGGTAAAGAGTTTGAACTTACACGATGGAACGCTCCTGTTTACTTATCAAACTTTGCTTACCAAAAATTATTTTTTGAACATCATGAAAAACTACAAAAGGATAAAACGCTTTTAGATAGTAAACAAACGTTACTGAAAGAAGAAACTGCGCTAAAACAAAATTTTGAAAATTTAAATTTAACTTTAGCAGGTAAGACTCCAGGTGAGCAGCAACTAATTTCTGACCAGATAATGGTTTTAGCTCAGCAAATTTCAGAAAATAAATATAAACTTGATGATTGTAAAGAACTTGAGCAGCTTTATACTGCATATAATTTAAATGGAGTAATAAACAAATATTTCGAAACTGTTAGATTAACAGAGGAAGAGGGATCAAGAACAATCACTACAGAAATGGTAGATGCTCAATTTACATTAATTGATGCATATAGAAGAGCAGAACTTACTGCAGAAGAAGTAGATTTAACTGTAGCTGCTCAAGAAGTAGATTTAACTGTACCTGTAATAGATAGAGAAGCTGTAGAAAAAGCCTTTGAAGATGCAGAAAATGCATTAAAAAAAGCAACAGCTACTAAAAATAATTTATCCTTCATACTTGCTAAAGAAGAAGAAAAAACTAGGGCAGTGATGAAAAAATTAGCAAAAATAGAAAGTTTACCTCGCTCTTTATATATATTCTTAAATCTTATAACTTTTGGTATATTAGGATTAGATCTATTTTTTACAAAAAAAGCATTTGCTGCAAAGATTGGTGATGTTATAAAAATGGATAAAGCAAATGCTGCTCTTATCGAAGCGGAAACTAATTTTGAAGCTGCTAAGGCGGCAAAAGAAGCATTACCACCTTTGATTCTCCCTGTAGAAGAAGTTAGATCAACTGTAGAAGAAGTTATGCAACCTGCAGAAGAAGTTAGACCACCTGTAGAAGAAGTTATGCCACCTACTGAAGTAACAGGGAAAAGTAAAGCAGTTAAAGCCCTAAAAGTAGGGGGTAGTATTGCTGCTGCAGTTGGGGCCGCTGTTTTAGCTGGACCAGTAGGAGCAGGGGCAGCTATAGGTCTAGGAGTAGCTTATTTTACAAATCGAGCATTAAACCACTATTTTAAAAGATAAAAATTAGGAAAAACTTTTCTAATTATTAGACCTCTTCGAAAACTCTCTTTGCTCAAAAAATATTGTTTTAAGGAGCAAATGCAGTTTTCTAAGAGGTCTATTACTGTTTGTGAGTAGAGAGATCTACTCACAAGCTAAATTTATAGCACATCAAAGGTAAAACCCCAATAATTGTTCTTGTCATTATTAGCAAAAGTATAATTGAAATTTATTCTGTAGCTATTATTTAAAAGCATAGAAAGAACAATCTTTGTTTGTGTATAATACGGATCTGGAGGAAGTGGTGCCCCAAGAGGGGTAAAATATTGCTCTCTATGTTTACCAGTGTTATTTTGCACCTGTACTGTCCAAAGAGGAGCTAGTTGAAATTGTAATTTACTAACTATACAATATCTTGGATCAGAAAGGGGAGTTTGATCTAATTGATCTATTGGTCTAAAAGAGTCAATAATAAAATTACTGTGGTTATCCTTTCTCCACCAATATGGACCTCTATCTCTAAATTCTGAAGAAAAAGCGCAATAGTCGTTTATTGTCCATCCAAAATTAATGGTATAAAAATCATAAGCGCCTTTTTCAAAATTCCATCCAAATTTCCCACCAAGCTCTATTTTTGGATAATGCCATTTAACTTCTAAATCCCCTTTAGAAATTGGTTTTATAAAAGAGGAGGTATTAAAAAATTTCATTGCACTAAGATTAAAAACAAAGGTAGGCTCTATTAAAGGAAACGCATTGGAAAAAAATTCGTTGTTTAATCCAAATACCAATTGGTTGTAACTTGCGTATCCATCAGATATTGCAAAAATATAATGCTGATTGTTTGGAGAAGTTGGGGAAGTTAGCCCGTTATACTTTATATATGGCTTTATAAAATGGGAGTAGCTATCAAAATGACCCTCAAATTCCATTTTAGAGTCGCCCCCATAAGAACAAACTGCCTGCCAATTTATATCATTTTGCATATTATTGGTATAAAATATCCCATCAAAGCCAACTCTAGGAGTAATATTAAGAGGTCCTAAATCAAAAGGTCTATATAAGTTTAAAATAGTACTCAGCCTTCCTGAGCTAAAATCATGCAAAACATTTCTTATTTCTTCTGCATAAAGATAATTTAGATAAGAAACATTGTATGTTTGTTCAAAAACAAATTTTGTATTAAAAATTTCAATAGGTCTTGGAGCTACATTAAAGGAAGGAAGCTCTTGTTTAAAACCCCTAAAGCTATTTATCCTTGGTCTTGCATAAATGCTAACATATGCTGGATCTACCCTATATTTTATGTAAGCCTCATTTTCTAATAAAGTACCAATGTCAAATAATTGGGTTTGGAAATATTCTCTCATAAATCTATCAGAGAGTTTATCCCATTGAACTAATGTCTCTACTGTTTCATTATGCGTAAGCCCTTTATATCTACCTTGAATTCGATATCTCCATTTCACTTGATTAGGATTTGTGTCTAAATACCAAGTGTTGTAGGCAAGAAAATTTCTTGTTTCAAAAGTTAAACTTTTATCTTCATTAGCACAATCAATATCAATTGCACCACCAATACCCTCATACCAGTTAGGTCTTCTACCTGTTGGTTTATCTTTTGGTCCTACGATTCTTTCATCTAAAAATAAGGGTCTGTACTCAAGTCTTGCCATAGCTTGTGTATAGTCGCTATCATAGACTTTATATCTACCAATAAAAATTGGAAGCTGTCCATTTTCCATACGAACGTCGTAATAAATTACAGGATGTCTTTTATATTTTGGGTCAAGGGTCATTCCAAAACTTGGCAGCCAAACAAAAGGTACACCGTTTGCTTTACCTGTAATTGTTTTTGCTACCGCTTTTGTTTTTTTACTCACTTGCACATTTGGTGAAGTAAACTCAATAATAGGAGGGTAAGTTGCAGAGGTTGTTATAAAAGCATTTTCAATTTCTAGCGACTTATCTTGATAAAGGTGGATTTTATCTCCCCCTGATAAAATAGTATTTACAGTTCCAATTCCATTTTCAATAGTTCCACATTTTTTATTGAAGTCATAAGTGATGCTATCTCCCACAAAAAAGTATCTATTAAATTTAATTAATAAATTTCCCTTTGCAGTAACTTTATGCTCATCCCCATCTTTAATATAGGTAAAATCTTTAGCATAAATGGATATTTCTTCGGTTTTTATCACCCCTCCATCACAACTTCTGATAGAATTTTGGGTAAAAATAGGTTTATTAAGATCAAGTTTTATGCTTTCATCTTCTGCAAAAACACTTGTAAAAACAAATAAAATAGGTAAAAATTTTCTCATAAACAGCGATTATACAAAATCACTGAATTGTTTTCAAAACAACTCCAGCAAGAGGTATTCGATTTTTTGCAAAACCTGTTCGCATAGCTTCTAAAACACTCTCTAGGCCTGCATTTTCATGAGATGAGCAAATATGTAAAAAGCATTGAATAAGGAGGTGACTTTTCTCTTCTAAGGTTAATTCATAACCTGAAACGGAGGTTTTTTTCTCATTTTTGGTGGTATTTTGAGAAAAAGAAATCATCTGGTGTTTACCAAATTCTTTCAACCAAGAGTCAATAGCATCTTTATAAACCACATCTCTTGTGCTCTTCCATAAAGAAAGATTACAACAAGTTCTAATAAATGGTGCACCTAAAGTTTTAGACTTTTCCATTAAATAATTTAAAGACTCTTTGTCATCAAAATTTTCAAGTAGTGCAATAGCTGTTGGAATTAAATTGTTTCTTTTTTTTGAAAAAAGATCTTCAATTATGTCCATAAATTTATTTCGAGGAAGATCGATAGTTTTTGCAAGGAGACTATTTTGAATCATAAGTGTTTGATAAATAAGTTGAGGGATCATAGCTTTATTTTGTACAGAGCTAAGGGCTGCAACGGATAAATGTTGAAAAGCCCTTCCTGGGGAATGATTAATATTTATATAATAAACATTATTATCCAAAGTAATAAGATCTTTTATAACAGGTAAACAAAGGGGGTCTTTTATCTCCAGTAGTGAAACAGCGCTATTAATTCGTAGATCGTTATCATCACTGTAGTAAATTTCATGTAAACATTTTTCTGATCCATCAATTTTTGCAAGGAGTAAAATTGCAAATAAATTACCTTCCTTTGCAAGGTTGAAAATAGCCTCTTTTTTCGATTTTTCTCCCATAGAATACAAAGCAAAATAAGCAGCAAGTCTTATTTCTGTATGCTTAGATAGGCATAATTTTTCTAATTTAGGAATACAGGTAGAGTCATGAAAAGCTGCAAGGGCATCTGCGCAGGCCTCTTTAATAATTGGACTTGTATGTGTTAAAGAGTTCCTTAAGTTAGGTATTAGTTGCTCAATTTTATAATTTTTACAAGCAATAATTGTTGCTAAATTTAAATTAATATCTGAGTCATTTAACATTTGTTTCATTATAGAAATAGCATATTTTGTTCCTGCTATAGCATAAAAATCTACAAAAATAGGATGGTACATTTTATTTACCATATTCATTAAAGCTTCTACTTTACCTAAAGCTGTTTTATTATGCTTTTGGACTAAT
>JBIKKN010000038.1:0-7217 GCA_044360335.1 Chlamydiia bacterium
ATAGAATGTTAGATCTAACGTAATTTTATGATGGTATACACCCACTAATCTGCTAAACGGCTTTTTTTATTAAGAATAGTCCAATTAAAATTATAATTGTATGATAATTAACTTTTAATAAAACATAAATTAATGTTGTAGTTTCCTTTACTTTTAACTTTACAAAAGTAAGGTAAGATTAAAAAAGGATTAATTATTGTGGTAAATAAAATAAATCAAGGGCAAAGCCCCAACTATAATCCAGAGCATATCAATCTTAAAATAGCAATCAAAGAGAATAGAAAAAGTACCATCGATAATAAAATATCTGTACTTGAAGGAAGGGTTGAGAGGTTAAAACCTTCATTAGAGAATCAAAATATAATGACAAAGATCAAGTCTTTTATTAATATTGTTTTTTTTAAAATACAACTTCATAATCTAAAACAATCTAGTGTTTCTTTAGCTAATGATATTAAAAGATTAAGCTCAACGCTAGATAATGATATTAAAAAATTAAGCTCAGAGCCTTTACTCTTAACTATAAATACTAATAAAAACTTAAAAAGTTATGATAAAGCCCTGCTTAAGATGGAAATAGATAAGGTGTTTTCAGAGACCTCGCTTTTTAATGCGTTGGATCAAACAAAAACTTCCATGCAAGATTTTTTTCCAGTCATAGAACCTAGGGAAAGTGTTTGTCTTGATCCAGAACTTTCTAAGGAATGGATCAATGCCCATGAGCCGAGCTTTAAGCCTATAGCAAAAATATTGATCAATAAAATAAACCATGTAACTTATAAAAAATTTAAAAGCCAATTAAAAAGGTCTGTAGAGGATTTTAATAACTATCTTAGTAAGCAAAGCGATCAATCCTATATAATAGTTGTTCCCGGAACTTTTCAAAAAAGTTCACTTTGGGTAACAACAATTGCAAAAGACTTTTTAGCATATCCTCCTGAAAAAATAATCATGATTGATGATCCTGATATTAAGGGCATTTTAAGACAATCAACGAGTAAAAATGTTGTTATGTTTGATGATGCAGCTTACTCAGGCAGTCAAATGTCAGACGAATATTTTCCAGAATTTAAAGATATCGGTAAAATGGTTCACCCTATTATTCCCTTTATGACCAAATCAGCAGAAAATAAATTCTCAGTTGAGCTTGAAAAATTACAGATTAAATATAAATTACATAAACATGCAACCATGGATAGTTTTTCTAAGTTTTTATCCGATAAGCAAAAAAGACTATTAACAGAAGAAGGTACTGCAGAATTTAAGCCTCAATCTATAGACAAAAAAACTAATCCATCAGGCTTTGATAATTTAACACTTACTTATTTTGATCATAAAAAGCCAGATAAATGGTCGATGGTTAGTTCAATCGACGATGGTAAATTATTAAATTCATATACAACAATTCAATTTGTACCAGACGTAGTATCTCCTTACAAAAAATAACCTGAAGAGTTTAGTTAATGTTTTATAGAATTTTTTAGATATCTTAGATCAAATGTAGAAAAATCTGTTGTTATATTTAAATTTTCAAATACTGATTCAGAAAAATTTAACTCCTTTGTTAGAAAGGATGCAGCTATCAAATCATTAAGGTCAATATTCATATTTAAAAAATTTATTAAAGAGGAGAGGTTTTCTTTATCTTCAAAAGATTGGATTTTTTCCTTACCAAATTTTTTTGTAAGATTTTCTAATAAAGTATTTTTATTTTTTTAGCGATAGGATTTTGCAGCAATGCATCAGAGCCTTCTATGTGGTAATTTCTTAAAAGGTGATGGGTAAATTTTATAAAGTGATTTTCTGAAATTTCATATAAATTTTTTGTAGGATCTCCAATGGTTATATATTCTTCCACATTACTCCAACTTGGGTCTTTTGTTAAAACATCAACATCGGTTTGAGAGTATTCTGGATATAAACTTTCATATTCTTGAATTTGGATAATATTTTGATCTGGATTAAAAAGAATTTTTCTTTAATCATAAAACTATAAATTAAGTAATTAATTAGGATATATTTTAAAAAAGTATTAAATTTAAAGGAAAGTAAGGGAAAATTGGCTAAAGAAGAAGTTTTTATTGTGTGGTATAGGCAAGATTTGAGGAAGGGGGATAACCCTGCTCTTTTTGAGGCTGCAAAAAATGGCAAAGTTTTAGCTATTTATATATATGATGATTGCCCTTTAGAGGATTTTAAGATGGGGGGGGCATCAAAAGTTTGGCTCTATCACTCTCTTTTTAGTTTGGATAAAAGTTTGGATGGAAAGTTAAATATATATCAGGGGAATTCTTCCAAAATAATCAGCGCTTTGATCAAAAAGTATGATGTAAAAGGGGTCTATTGTAATGTATGCTATGAGCCCCATCTTAAAAAGCAAGCTAGGGAAGTTTTTTCCCTTTGTAAAGATGAGGGGGTAGAATTTAAAGCGGCAAATGCAAACTATTTGTGGAAAGTTACAGATCTAACAAAAGAAGATGGAAGCTTTTATAAAGTATTTACCCCTTTTAAGAATAATGCTTTAAAAATCCCTTGTAGAAAGGCAATTGGTGAACCAAAAAATCTTAAGCTTGAAAAGGATATTAAAAACAAAACAACTTTAGATAGTTTGGATTTAATACCCAAAAAAAAATGGTATAAAAAGATTGAAAATAGCTGGGAAATTGGAGAAAAAGCTGCTTTAAAAAAACTAAATGAGTTCATGAAACATAAAGTAGATGGCTATAAGGAGGGCAGAGATTTTCCACAAAAAGAGCAAACATCAAAACTTTCGCCCCATTTACATTTTGGAGAGATTTCTCCAGCTCAAATATATGAAAAAGTTTCATCGCAAAGGTTAAATTTAGACAAAAGTTTTTTTATTAGTGAGCTTATATGGAGGGAATTTTCTGCTTATTTGCTCCATTTTTTTCCATCTCTTGGTAAGGATAATTTTAACCCTAAGTTTGATAGTTATCCTTGGCAAAAAAAAAGTATTCATTTAAAGGCTTGGCAAAAAGGGCAAACAGGGTATCCATTTGTGGATGCTGCGATGAAGGAGCTTTGGCATACAGGGTATATGCATAACAGAGCAAGGATGGTTGTGGCCTCTTTTTTAGTGAAAAATTTAAATATTCATTGGCATAAAGGGCGTGATTGGTTTTGGGATTGTCTTGTGGATGCAGATTTATCCAACAATAGTGCCAGTTGGCAGTGGGTAGCTGGATCTGGGGTAGATGCTGCTCCATTTTTTAGAATATTTAATCCCGTAACTCAAGGGGAAAAATTTGATAAAGAGGGGGAGTATGTAAAAAAATGGATTCCAGAGTTAAAAGATCTACCGGTTAAATATATTCATAAGCCGTGGACTGCCCCTTTAGATATTTTAAAATCAGCAGGGGTTGAGCTTAACAAAACATATCCAAACCCCATTGTGGACATTAGTATCTCTAGATCTCTTGCTTTAAATTTTTATAAAGCTCTTAGTCTATAGATATTTTATAGAGCTTAATCCCCCGTCTATACAAAAGCTTTTGCCAGTTATCCAAGAGCCATCATCACTTAGTAAAAAAGCGATCATTGACGCTATATCTTTTGTTTGTCCAATTTTTTGAAGGGGGTGTATTTTTATGGATTTTTCTTTTTTTTCATTTGAGTCTAAGAGCTTTTCAGAAAGGGTAGTTTGTGTAAGGGATGGGGCTACAGTATTTACCCGAATACTAGGAGAAAGTTCAGCAGCAAGAGATAAGGATAGCCCTTCTAAGGCGCTTTTTGCCCCACTTATGGAGGTGTGAAAACTAAGTCCGATTTTTGTTGCTACAGTTGTTAAAAAAACAATACTTGAGAGGGGACTTTTTTTTAGGTTGGGTAGATATTTTTGTAGTACCCTTATCGCGCTAAAATAGTTTATTTTCATATCTGATTCAAAATCTTTAAGAGAAAAGCTTGTAAAAGGTTTTAAGTTTATACTTCCTGGAAAGTAAACAAAACCATCAATAGAGCCCTCTATTTCAGGTAAAGGGCTATCCCAATTATTTATATCAATTGCAATATGCTCTACTTTATTTAAATTTAGGTGCTGATTTGATCTACTTAAAACAGTTATTTTATCCCCTTTTTCAAGGAGGATTTCTACCAAGTTAAGCCCAATCCCAGAGCTTCCACCAACTAATAATATTTTTTTCATATAAAAATCCTTTTTTTTTGATAGTAAAGTAGGTTGTTTTGTTTGTAAAATAAATATTTATAAAGTACTCTACGCTTGGGGGTGAAATTATGCTTTCTTATTTTTTTATGGGTTTAGTTTTTGCAATAGGGTGGATGTTTTTTGCATGGCTTATTTATTTATTTATGAAAAATCCTGCTATTGTTGATTTTGCTTGGACATTATGTATGGGGGCCCTTAGTTTTTTTTATATTTTAAACTCTAATAAAAAATCACTTTCGTTAACATTGCTACTAATAGCGATGATTATTTGGACGCTAAGACTTAGTTTTTTAATTAGCTATAGACTAATAAAATATAAGGTGGATGGAAGGTATAAGGCTTTGGACAAGAGTTTTGAAAAATTTAAAGAGCTTAAATACTTTTTCTTTTTTTTAATGCAAGGGATCTCTTCGGTAATTTTTACTCTGCCAATATTAATAGTTTCAAGTTTTGCAAATACAAATTTATTTTGGGATATTTTTTGTTTTACAATCCTTTGCATAGCCCTTTTAGGTGTTATTTTATCTGATTTTCAGCTCCAAGCTTTTATTAGAAAAAAAGAGAATAAAGGGAGAGTTTGTCAGGTGGGTTTATGGAGATATTCAAGACACCCAAATTATTTTTTTGAATGGGTTTTTTGGGTAGGAATAGCATTATTTGCCCTCCCCCTAGATTTAGGATTTGTAGGAATTTTAAGCCCTGTTTTTTTATTTATTGCTTTTTTTTATTTTACAGGGATTCCCCCTACAGAAAAGCAAGCGCTTCTTTCTAAAGGGCAGGAGTATGCAAGGTATCAAAAAACAACTAGTGCATTTTTTCCCTGGTTTAAAAAGTAATATATGAAGAAAAAAGTTTTAATAGTTGGGGCAAATGGTTATATTGGGGTTAGACTCATTCATACTCTTGCAGAAAAAGGGGTAGATATTGTGGCTTTTGTAAGAAATAAACAAAGGCTTAAAATTTTAAAACATCTAAAAGATAAAGTAGAAATAATTGAAGGGGATTTACTTCAAAGAAGAAGTTTAGATATCATCCCTGATGATATAGAATGTGCTTACTATTTGGTACACTCCTTAACAAGTAAAAACGAAAAATTTGCTGATTTGGAAGAAAAATCTGCAAGGTATTTTTTAAGTAAAATAGAGCAAACCAAAGCTAAAAAAATTGTTTATTTAAGTGGTCTTTCCTTAGAGCCATCAAAATCTTTGCATATGCAATCTAGACATAAAGTTGGGGAAATATTAGCAGGGGGAAAAATCCCGGTTGTAAATTTTCAAGCTGCAATAGTTATTGGTTCAGGCAGTGCATCTTTTGAAATAATGAGAGATTTGGTGGAGAAATTACCCATTATGATTGCTCCAAAATGGGTAGTATCTAAATGTCAGCCGATAGGTATATATGATGTTTTATATTATTTAGAAAAAATATACGATGTGGAATGTAAAAAAAATGTAACATATGAAATTGGCGGCCCTGATATTTTAACATACAAGGAGATGCTCCTTGCTCTTGCTAAAATAAGGGGTCTAAAAAGATGGATTTTTATAGTTCCGGTTTTAACCCCTAGATTGTCTTCTTTGTGGCTTTATTTTGTAACCTCTACAAATTTATATTTAGCTAAAAGGTTGGTAGAGAGTTTAAAAACAGATGCAGTGTGTAAGGGAAATAGTATAGAAAAGGTTATCCCGCATAAATGTTTATCTTATGAGGAAACTTTAATAAAAGCCTTTGATAAAATAGAGCAAAATCAAATTCTTTCTAGCTGGAAAGACGCTTTAAATCAAAATGCAGTAAATTTATTAATGGACTCTTATATCGATGTTCCAGAGTTTGGATGTTTAAAAGATATCCAAATTAGAAATTATAAAAGCTGTAAAAAAGATGTGACTGAAAAACTTTGGTCAATTGGTGGGGATAATGGCTGGTTTTACATGGACTGGGCGTGGAAAATTCGTGGCGTAATCGATAAATTAGTTGCAGGAATCGGTCTTCGAAGGGGCAGAAGAAGTCCGATAGATCTTAAAACTGGAGATGCTTTAGACTTTTGGAGAGTTTTAAAAGCAGACAAAGAAAATGGAGAACTAATTCTTTACGCAGAGATGAAGCTTCCGGGAGAAGCGTGGCTCTCTTGGAAAATTGATGAGGATGGATCAGGGGTAAAGATTACACAAATAGCAACCTTCCGCCCTAAAGGGATTTTTGGAAGGCTCTATTGGTATAGCTTATTTCCCATACATATTTTTATTTTTAAAGGAATGTGTGATAAAATTGGCAAGTTAAAATAGACCTCTTTTAAAAACTCGCTTTGCTCAGAAATTACTGTTTTAAGGAGCAAATGGAGTTTTTAAAAGAGGTCTAATACATCTATCCCTTTATTTTTATCTTTGTTTATGCTACAATTTTTCCTATGAGTATATTATTTAATTGTCAAAATGTGTCTAAATCTTTTGGTAGAGGGGTTTTATTTGAAGATCTTTCCCTAACTATTTCAGAGGGGGATCGCATTGGTCTTATTGGGCTAAATGGGTGCGGAAAGTCCACTTTTTTAAAGATTGTTGCAGGGCTTGAGAATCCAGATTCTGGAAAAATTTCCTCAAAAAGGGGGGTAAAAACTGCTTATGTGCCTCAAGAGTGTACTTTTGGTGATATTTTGCCAAAACAGGTTTTGATAGATGCGCTAGGGGATAGTGTAGAAGAGTATGAGAAGGAAAGGCTAGCTCTTATGCAAATGGAGAATTTTGGCTTTAAAGAAGATGGAGTTTTAGCCTCTAGTTTATCAGGTGGGTGGAAAAAAAGGCTTAAAATTGCAGAAGAATTGATAAAAGAGCCAGACCTTCTTTTGCTTGATGAGCCAACAAACCATTTGGATTTAGAGGGGATTTTATGGCTCGAAGAATTTTTAGCAAAAGAGGTTACTGGCTATTTATTAGTTAGTCATGATAGATATTTTTTACAACATGCAACCAATAAAATAGTGGAGATTGACAAAGTATATCCAGAAGGAGTTTTTATAATTGATGGCTCCTATAAA
>JBIKKN010000044.1:0-6461 GCA_044360335.1 Chlamydiia bacterium
TTACAAGGGCAAATTGAAAGGCAAAGAAGCTTAGCAGGGCAAGCTAAAAAAGAGACCGATTGGCTAAGAGCTGGGGTAAAAGCACGTACAACAAAAGCTCAATCTCGTATTGATGGAGCTTATGAAGTAATTGATGAGTTAAGAGAAGTAAAAAAACGCAATCAAATGAAAACTACAAAGATTGATTTTGTAGCAACAGATAGAGAGACAAAAAAATTAATTACCGTTACAAATCTGTCAAAACAATTGGGCGGAAAGCTCCTTTTTAAAAATTTAGATTTTACTTTATCTCCAGGAACTAGAATTGGTTTGATGGGTCCAAATGGTTGTGGTAAAACTACCCTTTTAAAGATCATTGGGGAAGAGATAAAGGCTGATATGGGGACTTTAAAGATGGCAGATGATTTAAAAGTTGTGTATTTTGATCAGCACCGGGCTAAGCTAAATTTAAAAGACACCTTAAAAGAGGCGCTTTCTCCAAATGGAGAGTTTGTAAATTTTAGAGGAAATAAAGTTCATATAAATGGATGGTGCCAAAGATTTTTATTTTCCCCTGATTTATTGAATATTCCTATTGGTAAACTTTCAGGGGGGGAAAGAGCAAGAATTACTATTGCACACTTAATGCTGCAGCCAGCTGATGTTTTACTTTTAGATGAGCCTACCAATGATTTAGATATTCCCACACTTGAAACATTAGAAGAGAGCTTAAAAGATTTTCCGGGGGCAATTGTTTTAATTTCTCATGATAGATGTATGTTAGATAGAATTTGCAACTGTGTTATTGGATTAGGGGATGGGGAAAATACAAAAGTTTATTCTGACTATAGTCAATGGGAAGCTACTTTAAAACCAGCTAAAGAGCCAAAAGCAAAAGGAAAAAAATCTTCTAATTCAGATTCACAGAAAAAAGAAATAGAAGCGATAGAGAGAAAAATTGAAAAATTAGAGGAAGAGATTAGATCATTAAATCTTCAACTAGAGGACCAAAAAATTTCTAATGATATGCAGAAAATTTCTTTAATTTGTGATAAAATACACCTTGCAGAGACAAAAATTAGCGAGCTTTACCTTTCTTGGTCAGAGTTATCTTGAAGTAGAGGGGGTTATATGTGTGCACTAGGTTCAGCTTATCAAAGTGGTTTTTTGATCAAAAATATTTAGGAACAAAAGAAAAAGCTCTTATGATTGGGACTATTTACGATTCATTAAGATTTGGATCCTTGTTAGAGAAAATGCAAGCAAGCAACCTGCAAAATCAAGGGGAAGGGGCTTTGGCCAATCTAGCATTAAATTTTCGTGTTACAAGGTCTGCAAGAGCTGCTTTATTAGTAGGAATGGATAATATTGAAGCTACGCCAAGAGATACCGAAAGTAATCCTCATATTAGAAATGGGCATGATTTTGCAAAGCATCTATATGATAAATACCTTAGCGAGGGTAGAGGAGAAGAGTTTTTAGCAAAAGGGGACCATGATCTTTTTGAGGATGAGTTTATTAAAAAATTAAAGATAGAAAATTTTTATACAGAACCTAAGGCTGGATATTATAGGATAGAAGATCTTGTGCAAATACCTTATATACAGTTGCACAATTCATTTTGTGAAAAAACCTACTGAATTGCAAAAGGAGTTAAAGGATAAATACTAAAAAGAATGGGGGGGGGCAAAGCACAGGAATTTGCATTAAAATTCATCGAAGAAAAAGGCTTGGATCTATTTTTAAAAACTAATGTTTCTACCCACTCAAGAGATATTGAAGAAATTTATAAAAAAAATTAATAATATATAAAAATATATTTAATTAAAAAGACTCTCATTAAATTCTGAATTTATTGATAATTAACTCATAATTAATTATAATTATTTTCAGATATAAAAATAATAAAATAAATAATTTACAGGAGAGTAGTAGATGTATTCGGGTATTGTTAATGCAATGAGTTTCCAAAGTTTTATAGCGCAAATGCAGGCAAGGGATGAGAAAAGTCAAGAGGGGGGAGGAGGGGGAGCAGCTCGTCCCCATCCAGATTTAGATTCTAGAGTTTCACATGCTGCAAGATTGGCTTTATCATCAGGAAAAAGTATGAATGAAGATGCATTAGATTATACTCAAAGTAATCCTCACGTTAGAAGAGGGCGTGATTTTGCAAAGGCTCTATATGATAAATACGTTACTGATGGTAAAGAAGAAGAGTTTTTAGACCAAGAGTCAAGCACACTTTTTAAAGATGGGATTATTGTAACATTAATGAATCAACATGGTTATAAAGAACCAGAGATTGGACATTATAGAATAAATGATCTTGAGGAGATGCCCTTTATACAATTGCAAAAATCATTTTGTGAAACAATTGAACAATTGCAAGAGCAGTTAGAGGCTAAATATCAAGAAGAATGGAAGGAGAAAGGAAAGGAGTTTGCATTAAAATTCATCGAGGAAAATAGTGAGGATGAGCTTATAAGAACACCTGTTGCTATCCACTCAGATCAAATTGAAGAGATTTATCAAGAATCTTTTGAAGAGGGGATCCAAACTGTTATCGGGGATATTCATTTTAAAAAGGGTAAACTCGCTGCGGAGGAATTTTATAACGAATTTTCAAAAGGTAAATTGAAACAAAATATTATAGATCTAAAATTAGAGGGTTGTGTTTCGGCATTTTTTAAGACAAGGGATATAGAAAATGAGTATAAAAAATCTTATAGTGATATTCATGAAGATATCGGAATAAGATTTTATAAGGATAGCTTTATTAGTGGCGCGGGCGTATTTTTTCAAGAAAAGTTGAAAACTTTAGAAGAAGAATCCAAAGAACTTGCATCTAAAACGGTGGACCAGTTATTAGAGGAATTAGGATTAGATGAAGCTCGAACAACTACAAAAACTAGAAGAGGGAAGAGAGGGAAGAGGGGTCGTGGTGGTGGAGCTGCAAAGTCGCAAGCTGCTTTAGTACCAGCGCCTGCATCTGCTCCTAAACCAGCACCAGCGCCTGCACCTGCTCCTCAAGTTGAGGCCGCCCCTGCTAAGGGACCTTTGCCCCAAACAAAAGAGCAAAAGGCTGCTATCCAAAGGGAAAAAGTAGCAAAACAAAAAATTGAAGATTTTAAAAAACAAATAAATACACTAAAACTTACAAAAGATTTTCAATTAATAGCCCCTTTAAAAGCCAAAATCACCGCCCAAGAAATAACCGTGCAAAAGAGTGAAGGGGATTTTAAAACAGTAAATGAGCGTATTCTTCAAGAATATAAAAATGCATTTAATGATGTAGAAAAATATCTTTATGGAAATGAACTCACATTAAATTGTGATCTACGTGCTACAATGATGAAGTTATGTTTGCAAGATAACAAGAAACAAAAAATTATGTTTCAAGATAAATACAATGAAATACAAGTGCAAACATTAGTAGTTTGTTTGTTATATTTGATTAAAGAAGGAAAATTGAATGAGGGTCGACCCGCAGATGTTTTAGCTGAAGTGCAAAAGTCTTTAAGTGAGCACAGAACAGAAGATTTATATTTAGAAGAAACTAAAACGATAGCCGATGGTTTGAATAATAAAACTCTAACGGTGGAAAAAGTATTAGCGGATGCAGGTTTTCCGTTTTGGGTTTAAAGATTTTAATTATCTATTGATTGTAAGTGGATAGTTTACTATTCTCTTCCCCTTATTTTATAATAAAATAAATACATAAAGGGGGAAAGGATGGATGGCATAAATGAAAAAACAAATCTTGTTTTTTATTTTCCTGAGGAAGAGCTTACAGTTGATGGTCTCAATGAAAAGGTAGCAAGAGCTTTTTTTGGGGTAAAGCTACCTACTGAAAAATTAACTGATAGAGGTTTAGCGCTATTTTATCAGGAGAACCAAGAAGATCAAGATGCTGAAGAGGGATCTGTATATTGGAGATTAGATTTTAGTAATTATGAAATTAGTTTAACAGTAAATCCAAATGATTCATCCTATGTGAACCTTGGTAAGCAAAATGCTTTGGAGTTTTTTAATAACCTTTTTGATTATGAACAAAGGCAACTATTAAATGAAAGGTTTTTAAATGATAAATTTGATGGTAGATTCGATAGTGAGATTAAACAGAAAATTGAGCGGCAATTAAATCTTGTAGCAATAGAAAATCAAGCTCAAAAAAACGATCTGATCCTAGGATTTCAAAAAGGGATTGTAGAAACACTAAATACAGCGGGAAAAACAGATTCGATTTATCAAATGGGTAAATTAAGAGCTAAAAATACAGCCGAAGAAGTAATTAAGACTATGGGGGAAGAGGTTTTGTTAGGGGGACCTATTTCTAAATTTTTAGAAAAAATAAATTTTTTTAAGGATCCAATAAATATAAAAAAATATAACAAAGGCTTTTCAAATTATATGTGTCGATTATTTTGTAATCTTCATTTAAAAAAAGGGGAGTCTCAAGGTTGTAAATTTGTGAATGAATTAATAGTTTTATACCTTAATCAAGTGAAGATAGAGAAATCTGTAAATAGATGGATTGCTACAATTGAAGGATTAAAGATAAAATATCTAGAAAAATACCATAAAGATGGTCTTGGAAAAGATTATTTTCAAGAGTTTATGATTGGGGTTTTTAGAAGAATAGAGCCTTTTTTGCTTCAATTAAAAAGAGAAAACTCTGAGATTTTTAAAGGATCTTTTCCAAAAACCAATGGGCAGGAGAGTCAAAGCTCAATAGAAGGTGGGGGAGAAAAAGAAAAAGATATAATCGAGTTTTATTTAGCTGATATGAAAAAAATTGCTTTAGAGATACAAGCTTATATGGAGCAATCCTCTATTTTATTAAACGATATAACAAATGCTAATAGAGACAAAGTAGAAACATCACTTAAGGAAGATTTTGATTGGGGGCAATTTATGGGGTACAAATGCTTTGTTCATCAAAAAATAGGAGGTCAAGATATAGAAAAAGCAAGAAATACAGTATTAGAGCAAGATATTTTACATCTTTTTGGTCCTTTAACAGGGGAAATTTCTGAGGAAACACAAAAAAAATTGGAAGCTTTCAAACAGGGTTTTAAAGAAGGATTAGAAAAAGGGGAAAAAATTCTAAAAAATAGTAAGCAGTTTAGATTAAAACAACAGAAAAACGAAATTATCTTTTTAGGTACGAAAAATCAGGAGCAAGATTTAAAAAACGAGCTAAATGCTGTGGAATCTGCTTTACATCTTGTACAAAGTGATCCTGATTATCAAAAAGGGTATAATTTAGCAAATCTGCTGTACAATAAATATATTCAAGAGGGTAAGGAGGAGGACTTTTTAGGGTTAGATGCAAAAGATTTTTTTTATAATGATTTTGCTAAGGGGTTATGGGAAAAGTGGGGTTATACAGAAACAGATAGTAAATTATATACAGATATTGAGTTTGAGCAAACAAGTTTTAAGAAATTACAAAACGGATTTTGTGATGAGATTACAATATTACAACAAGAGTTAGAAGATAAATATCAAGAACCATGGATAAATAAGGGAAGAGAATTTGCATTAAAATTCATTAAAAAATGGGGGGAGGAAAAGTTTTTAAACACCGCTGTTTCTAACCACTTAATAAATATTGAAGAAATTTATCAAGAATCTTTTGAAAAGGGGATTGAAGCTGTTATGGGCGATATTCATTTTAAGAGGGGTAAAAAAGCTGCAGAGGTATTTTTCAACAAATTTTCCAAAGGTAAAACTAAAAAATCTATTATAGATACCCCATTAAAAACACTTGATAGTCTATTTTTAGACCAAGAAGATATTAAAAATAAGTATCAAACATCATACATAGCTATTCATGGAGAAATGGCAACAAAATTTTATAAAGCTAAATTTATTTTAGGTGGTGCCAAATTTTTAAATGAAAAACTTAACTTTTTTATAGAAGAATATGAGCAACAGGTTAAAAGCAATGAAAATAAAACGGTAGATGAATTATTAAAGGAATTGGAAGGGCCTATAAAAAAAGAACAAGAAAAACCTGAACGAAAAAAAACAGCAGGTGGAGCTGTAAGGTCTAAAACTGCTTCAGTACCAGCTCCTTCTCCTCGGCCAGAACCACGACGTGTTGTTCAAACAGTACCTAATACTAAAGTTAAGGCCGCGCCCGCTAATGGACCTTTGCCCCAAACAAAAGAGCAAAGGGCTGCTAGGCAAAGGGAAAAAGTAGCAAATCAAAAAATTGCAGATTTTAAATACCAAGTAAATTTACTAGCAAACACAAGTGATTTGCAATTAATGGACGATTTAAAAAGTAAAATTAAAGATCAAGAACAAACTGCCCAAAGGAGTGAAGGGGATTTTAAAACAGTAAATGAGCGTATTCTTCAAGAATATAAAAATGCATTTGAAGATGTAGAAAAATATCTTTATGAAAATAGACTCTCATTAAATGATGATCTACGTGCTACAATCATGAAGTTATGTTTGCAAGATAACAAGAA